>NZ_JBFBAA010000022.1:58605-169799 GCF_040682035.1 Actinoplanes sp. NPDC051470 | reverse complement strand
TATGACCGTGACTACCGAGGTGGACTGGTCATCCGGAGCCGGTAAGGCGCCGGCGGTGGAGCTGCCGCTGAACCAGCTGAGGCCCGGGGCCTACATCCGCGTCGCCGGGATCAACGAGGACCATGTGCGAGCACTCGCCGACTGGGATGGCGAGCTGCCTCCGATCGTGGTACAGCGCAGCACGATGCGCGTGATCGACGGCGTCCACCGGGTCAAGGCCGCGAAGCTGCGGGGCGACACCAGCATCCACGCCCGGCTGGTGGACCTGAGCGACCACGCCGCGTTCGTGCAGTCCGTGGCGGCGAACATCGGCCACGGACTGCCCCTGTCGCTGTCCGACCGGAAGGCCGCCGCCGCCCGGATGATGACGCTCTTCCCGCAGTGGTCGGACCGGGCGCTGGGCCGGGCCTGCGGACTGTCCGGGAAGACGATCAGCGCGTTCCGCGTCCAGTTCGATGCGGGCGAGCCGGAGCGGCGGATCGGGCTGGACGGCAAGAGCCGCCCCGTGGACAGCGGACCGGGCCGGCGCGTCGCCCGCGAGCTGCTCGATGCCCACCCAGACGCCCCATTGCGAGAGATCGCGCGGGAAGCGGGTGTGTCGCCCGGCACCGTTCGCAAGGTCCGCGACAGCATGCGCGCTGAGGTATCGGGTGGCGTTCTGGCGCCGGTGGTGACCGAGGTGCAGGCATTCGCACACACCGCGCCCGAACCGGAGAAGACGCGGTCGCTGGCGGTGCGCGCGGCAGTCGCAGCCCGCGCCGAACGCGAGGACCCCGAGCCGGAGCACATCCTGCAGAACCTGCGGCAGGACCCGTCGCTCATCTACCGTACCCAGGGCCGGGACCTGCTGCGGCTGCTGCAACGGGGCCCGGTGCTGGCGATGGGGGAGCGGGTCATCGACTCGATCCCCTCGCACTGCCTGCCTGCGGTCGCCGCGCTGACCCGGTACTACGCCCAGGAATGGGCGATGCTGACCGGGATGCTGGAGAACCGGGCTCGCCGCGAGATCGCCTGACACAGGAAACCGGCGCCTCAGCCCACCTCGGACCGGCCACCGGGCACTCGTCCGCCGCCTGCTCGGCCAGATCCGCCTCGCCGGAGGCATCCGGACCCGGACCGATCTTGCTGATTGGACTGGAGCCAACCGGCCCCGAACCGTCCATCTTCAAGCGAACGAACGCAGCTTTACGCGGAAGGACACCAGCACGTCCGCATTATCGGATTGCCAATATCAGTAATCCGGTAATCCAAGAAACGGACAAAAAGACGACGCACCATAATGACAGTTATGTGGTTTCCCCATGCGCGGGTAGGAAATGGCTAAGACTTGCGCAGGTCGGAGACTGTTGAGCGACACCAGGTCGTCAGTGGTTTGCGCCGCTGAATGTCAGTAGGAACGCCACGAAACGTCAGTGGCTGCGCCATCGAATGTCAGTGACCGGCTGGTCACGTATCGGGGTCGGGGCGTCGGATGGTGGAACGCCGCCGGGTGACGTGGCGGCGCGGCGGTGCTGATTCCCGATAATGTTGCGTATCGTGATAGAGAATCCGGCTGATCCAGACGCGAGCGTCGATCACGTTCCGGCGTCCGCGGATGCGTCCGTCGCCGGCGCGGTGGAGTTGTCGGCGAGCACCCGGGACCGGCTGCGCCGGGCCATGCCCGACAACACCCGCCGCGCCTACACCGGCGACCTGCGCCGCTTCCTCTCCTGGTGCGCCGACCGGAACCTGCTCGCCGTAGCGGACCGCTCCGACGACGAGCGGCTCGCGGACGCGATGCGGCAACTGCTCCAGCGGCACGGCGATCTGCACGTGATCGTCACCGAGTACGTCAGCGCCCTGGCCGACGCCGACCGCGCGCCCGCCACCATCGAGCGGGCCCTCGCCGCGATCACCGCCGCGCACCGCGCCGCCGGTGCCGGCGGCTTGCAGACCGAAGGCCCGCGGCAGTTGCTACGCAGCTACCGCCGCGAGCGGGCCACCACCGGCACGGGCGTGCGCGTTCGCAAGGCCGCCCCGGTTACCATCGTCGCGCTGCGGGCCATGACCGACGCCCTGGACCGCAACAGCCTGGTCGGGATCCGCGACACCGCATTGCTGGTACTCGGCTTTGCCCTCGGCACCCGACGCAGTGAACTGGCCGCTCTCGACATCGCCGACCTGAACTTCACCGCCGAAGGCGTACAGGTCGAGATCCGCACGTCCAAGACCGACCGCGACTCCCTGGGCCGGACCGCCGCCCTGCCGTACGGCGCGCATTCAGTGACCTGCCCGGTGCGCACGGCCCAGACGTGGCTGGCCTCGCTCGCCGACTATGACCGCAGCTTAGGTCCACTGTTCGTACGCATCGACCGGCACGGCGGTCTCGGCCGCACTCCTACTGGCCGCGGCAGCAGCGACGGCCGGCTCACCGGCCAGGCCGTCGCCCTGGTCGTGGCCCGCACCGCAACGGCCGCCGGTCTGGACCCGAAGGCAGCCTGGTCAGGGCACTCGCTACGGCGCGGCTTCGCCACCGAGACCTACCGCACCGGCGCCGACCCGCTGCGCATCGCCCGCGCCGGCGGCTGGAAGGACGGCTCCGCAACCCTGCTCGGCTACATCGACGACGTCGACCGCTGGCAGGCCAACCCACTCGCAGGGGTCGGCCTGTAGCGGTGAGCAGAGAAGCAAGCAGTTCTGTGCTCGGCGGAGGATGGCGGGTCTCGAGCCTGCTATCTGGTCAGCGCTCTTGGACCTCGTTGACCTCGCGGTACACCAGTTCCTCCAGTGCGTCACGGAAGGCGTTGTAGTCGTCGATCGGTTTCGTCGGGTCGTCGTCGAGCTCGAAGTCGCGTCGCGTGGTCCGGATCTGGCTCCTCAGTGCTTCCGCGTCGACGGAGTTGTCGAGCACGGCTTCGACCTCTTCGAGCAGGATCATCGCCTGCTCCTTGAGGGCGTTGGGCTGGTCTTCTCGGTCGTGACCTCGCGCATGGCCTGGCGTTGCCGGCGCCCGAGGACGCGGAACAGAACACGGAAGTTGGCTTCCATCGTCTCCGCTGCCTCGGTGAGTGTCTCGTCGTCGGCTGCCGCCTCCAGGACGCTGCGGGCAAAGCCGACCTTGTCCAGGTGGAAGCCTTCGAGTTTGGCTGCTGCGGCCCGTTCCGGCGCGTCGTGGGTGCCTGAGCAGCCCTCGAAGTTCACGTCTCTGGTGCGCAGATGGGCCAGCTTGGCTGCCTCGGCGGGGCCGAGGAACTCCTCGGCATAGCGCTTGACCGCTGCGACGCCGATCGCAAGCGGGACGAGGTCCTCGATGGCGACCACCCCGCTCGGGAAGGGCATCGACGCGGGGCCGCGGTGTGCTCGCCACCGGATTGCTGACCACCGCGCCGGCCTTCACGAGATAGGCGTACCAACTCGAGATGGACGCCAGCGCCCGGGCGACGGTGGTGTCCTTCGCGCACCGGTTCCCGGAACCATGCAAGGAACGCCAGACGCTGAAGCCGACAACATCTGACGGCCGGGCGGACAGCGGATCGACGAGGCGCTGCTGACACCACTGCAGGAAGACCTTCAGGTCATGGCCATGGGCCTTGCGCGTGTTCGCCGATCGGGCAGCCAGCAGCCACGACACCGTGAGCCCCCGCACGTGCCGCCCGGACCCGTCACCGGCCGGCAAAGCCGGATAGGAGGCGACGACCGCGACGATCCGCAGGTACCCATCCGTCCCGCCAGCAGGCGGCCGCGCGGATCCGACTGGCTCAGCGACCATGAGCGTCGTCACCACCCGCGGACGACGAGCAACGCGAGACAGTCCCGGACGCGTGTAGCGAAACATCTCTGGAGGGCGTCAACAGTGCCTCCGTCCCGCGGGAACCGGCATCGACTCCCATCCCAACCGGCGAGGCTCGCGCAGGTCAATGGATGTCCCCCGATGGATGACGAACCCATCGGCGTCGCCCAGGGTGGCCTGGAAACAATCCGGCAGTTGGGTAACAGACCGGCCGGTAAGCGCTAGCCAGCGCCAGCGCCCCCTCGCCGCCGCGACTGCGGGACAAAGCCACCCAGCTCGGCGGGGCGAACACGTCCGCGTCCGCCCGCCGAGCTGAGGGTCAGGTGGCGAGGAACGAAGCGATGAAGCGCTCGGCGTCCAACGCCGCGGCACACCCGGTGCCGGAGGCGGTGATCGCCTGCCGGTACGTGTGATCGACCAGGTCACCGGCTGCGAACACGCCGACGACGTTGGTCCGGGTACTGGACGACTGCACCTTCACGTAGCCCTCGTCGTCAAGCTCGACCTGACCCTTGAACAGCTCACTGCGCGGGTCATGCCCGATCGCCACGAACACGCCGGTGACGTCGAGCACCTTGGCCTCGCCGGACTGCACGTTCTTCAGCCGGACACCGACCACCTTGCCGTTGGAGCCCAGGATCTCCTCGTTCCTTGTTGCGTTCGGGTCGTGGTGACCAGCAACTCGTCGTAGCGGTCCACCGTGGACGGCGGGCGGCCCCATGCCGACGTCGAACCGGTGGCGGAGGGGGCGCTCGGATCGGCTTCTCAATGCCCCGGGCTGGAGCTGCTTTCCTGCTGGTCTGCCCGTGCCGCATAGGCGGCGGGGGTGAGGCCGGTGTGGTTGCGGAAGAAGCGGCCGAAGTCGGCGGCGTCGGGAAAGACCAGGTGGGCGGCGACGGCGCGGGCTGTCCAGCGGGCAGGGCCGAGGAGGCGGCGGGCTTCGAGGAGGCGTCGCTCGTCGATCACCTGCCGCGCTCCAGTGCCGGTGGCGTCCTGTGCGGCGCGGGTGAGGGTGCGGACCGAGCAGCCGAGCAGACGGGCGTAGTCGTCCACCCGGTGCTGCTCGCGGAAGTGCAGTTCCAGTGCGTCGAGGAAACGCCGGTAGACCGTGGCACGACGATCGGGGGCGGCGGGCGGCAGGGTGGTGGCGCTGGGACTGTGGGCGAGGCGGAGCAGCAGTGCCTCCAGCAAGCTGCGGCGCAGGGCGTGGTGGAGGTCGAGGGGGCGCCGGCCCAGGGCGCGGTGTTCGTCGAGGAGTTGGAGGGCGGTGCGCTCGGCCCAGTGGGCGTCGTCGGGGTGCGGGGTCAGGACGGCGGGTGCGTCGTGCGAGGTGACGGGGGCGAGCAGGCGGACCGTCTCGGCCCGCAGGACGGTCGGCTCGAACAGGATGAAGGGGCCCCTGGCGGTGCCCGGCGGGTGAAAGCACAGGGTGTGTCCGGGGCGCACCCACAGCCACTGGCCTTGGGTGACGGTGCGGGTGATGTGGTCGACGTCGTGGTGCAGCACACCAGACGTCACGTGGATGAGGTAGTGGAAGGTGGCCCGGCAGGGGTGAGGCGGGCTCCACGGCCAGGCGTCGTGGTTGGCGAAGAAGTCCTCGATGGTGGTGACTTCCAGGCCGTACGGGGTGCCGACCGGGGGTTGGAAGTCGTACAGGGGGATGGGTGCTCCTGCGGGAGGGGCGGATACTTCGGCTCTGCCCGTCTGTCTGCTGCTGACCATCATGTGTCCGCAGCCTACCGCCAGATATGCCAAAACCAGGGGAATCATGGCTGGTGAGCCCCGGACAGTCGGGCGGTCGGCGCCTGGCCTAGGCAGGCACACGCCCGGCGGATCCGGCTGGCCACAGCACCTGTGAAAGGGACATGGCATGAGCGTCAGTAAGGAAGAGATCAGCAAGACCATCATCGAGCTGGAGAAGTCCTTCAACGAGCGGTGGAGCGCCGGCGACAACCGCGGCTACCTCGACGGGTTCGCGGAGGAGGTCAGCTACTTCGACCCGATCCTGGAGAACGTCGTGGTCGGGCGGGACAAGGTCGTCGAGTGGATCGACTCGATCTACTCCGACCCGCACATCGTGCGCAGCGAGTACCTCAATCCGCAGGTCCACGTCGGTGACAGCGGCGACTTCGCTGTCCTGGGCTACAACCTGAAGACCTTCGTTCTCGACGAGGACGGCAAGGAGAAGCAGCACCGCGCCTGGAACGCCACCCACGGCTACCGCCTGATCGACGGCCAGTGGCGCATCGTGCACTCCAACTGGGCGTTCTCCCAGACCGTGACGGAGAAGATCGCCTCCTGACCGTGAGGCGCCGCCAGACCGTGGATGTGCCCGTACGCCGCAAGCAGCGGGAATCCTCGTATGAGCGCCTGCGAAAGACCAGCTGGGAAACGGAACAGGGGGCCTGCCGATGGTGGGGTCTCGTCGTACGCGAAGCAAGGAGCTGAACATCCATGAACGGCAAGAAGCTGCAGCAGATGGCCGCCGAGTGCGCCGAGGGCCTGCCCGGTACCGCGCTGGAGCACCCCTTCGGCCCGGACTGGGACGTGCGCAAGGTGCGCGGCAAGGTCTTCATGCTGATGACCGACGTCACCGGGGAGCCGTTGGTGATCCTCAAGTCCGCCCCCGACGAGGCGGCGGCGCTGCGCGAGCAGCACGCCGAGATCACCCCCGGCTACCACATGAACAAGCAGCACTGGATCACCCTGCACGGCGGCGACTCCCTCGACCGCGCCCTGGTCGAGGAGCTGGTGACTGACTCCTACCGGCTGGTGGTCGCGGGGCTCCCGAAAGCGCAGCAGCCGGTGGACCCGGCAACGTACGCACAGGCAGACCAGGCTCCGCGATGACCCTCACCGGGCTCCGGCTGCAGCAGACGGCACGCCGCGCGGCCGAGGCGCTGCCCGGCTCCGACAGCAGTCGCCCCTTCACCGAGAAGTTGGACGTCTACAAGGTCGGCGGGAAGGTCTTCCTGATCGTCACGGACGATCCCGGTGAGCGGATCATCACGGTCAAGGCGGAGCCGGAACACGGGCGGCGGTTGCAGGACGAGTGCCCGTCGATCACCGCCGGACGCTATCTCGACAAGACGCACTGGATCTCCGTGGGTGCCGACCGGGGTATCACCGCGGCCCTGGTCGAGGACCTGGTCACCGACTCCTACGACCTGGCACTCGGCGCCGTGCCGCGCAGCTGACCGCCCGCACCGGCGCTCGACCACCCTCAACTCAGGAAAGCCTTGCCCCATGGATCACTCCGAACCCGCGCTCTCCCTGTTCGACAGCGACGGTCCCGCCCTCGGCGGCACCGGTATGACCGACACCACCGGGCCGGCCATCGACGAGCTCTCCCGTCCTCTCGCCGACCGGCTGCGCCCGCGCACCCTTGGCCAGGTGGTCGGCCAGGAGCACCTGCTGGCCGATGAGGCGCCGATCGGGCGGATGGTGCAGAGGCAGCACCTGGTGTCGATGGTCCTGTGGGGGCCGCCGGGCTGCGGGAAGACCACCATCGCCCGTCTCCTCGCCGATGCCGCCGGTCTGGTATTCGCCCCGCTGTCGGCGACCTTCTCGGGCGTCGCGGACCTGCGCCGGGTGTTCCGCGACGCCGAGCAGCGCCGGGCCCGGGGCCAGAGGACGCTCTTGTTCGTGGACGAGATCCATCGCTTCAACCGCGCCCAGCAGGACAGCTTCCTGCCGTACGTGGAGGACGGCACGGTCGTGCTGGTCGGCGCGACCACCGAGAACCCGAGCTTCGAACTGAACGGCGCGCTCCTGTCGCGCAGCCAGGTCTTCGTCCTCAAACGCCTCGACGAGCAGGCCCTTCAGGCGCTCACGGCCCGCGCCGAAGAGCTGACCGGCCAGGCCCTCCCGCTGACCGGCGAAGCCCGCCAGGCCCTGCTCGCCATGGCCGACGGGGACGGCCGCTACCTGCTGAACATGGCCGAACAGCTCCAGGCCCTCCCCACGGACACCGGCCCGCTGGACGCGGCCGGACTCGCCCGGCAGGTACAGCGGCGCGCCCCGCTGTACGACAAGGCCCAGGAGGGCCACTACAACCTGATCTCCGCACTGCACAAGGCGATGCGCGGCTGCGACCCGGACGCCGCCTTGTATTGGCTGGCCCGGATGCTGGAGGGCGGTGAGGATCCGCTGTTCGTCGCCCGCCGCCTGGTCCGCTTCGCGAATGAGGACGTCGGCATGGCCGACCCGCAGGCCATCCACCAGACGCTCGTCGCGTGGGACGTGTACGAGCGGCTCGGCTCGCCCGAGGGTGAACTCGCCCTCGCCCAGGCCGTCGTCTACCTGGCCACCGCCCCGAAGTCCATTGCCGTGTACCGCGGTTTCGGCGCCGCGGGCAGGAGCGCCCGTCGCACCGGTTCCCTGATGCCGCCGCCGCACATCCTCAACGCACCCACCCGGCTGATGAAGGACCTCGGCTACGGCAAGGACTACCAGTACGACCCGGACGCCCCCGACGGCTTCTCCGGCGCCGACTACTTCCCCCAGAACATGGACCGCGAGACCTACTACCGGCCCACCGAGCACGGCCACGAGGCCGAGATCGGCCGCCGGCTCAAGCACTGGGCCCGGCTACGTGCCCAGCGGCGCCACCCGGACACCCGCGGCTGAGCCAGGACCGGCCGCCTCACGAGCTCGTCCCCGACCACTGGAAGAAGACACCGCCATGCCGTCGACCATGCACGCCATCCGCCTCACCGGTCCCGTCACCCCCGATCGGCTCACCGTCACCGACGTACCCGTCCCCGACGTGCGCCCCGGCTGGGTCCGCATCCGGATCAAAGCCTTCGGCGTCAACGAATCCGAGGTCACCAGCACGAAGGGCCAGTCCAGCGCGGACTTCTCCTTCCCTCGCATCCTCGGCATCGAGGGCGTCGGCATCATCGACGCCGTCCCGGACGGCAGTGACCTCAAGCCCGGCCAGAAGGTAGCCACCATGATGGGCGGCATGGGCCGCGCCTTCGACGGCAGCTACGCCGAGTACACCCTGGTTCCGGTCGACCAGCTCATCCCCTTCGACACCGACTTGCCCTGGGAGACCGTCGGCGCACTGCCGGAGATGTTCCAGACCGCCTACGGCTCCCTCACCACCGGACTCGACCTCCAGCCGGGCCAGACACTGCTGATCCGCGGCGGAACCTCCACCGTCGGCCTGTCCGCAGCCGCACTGGCCAAGGAACTGGGCGCCACCGTGCTGTCCACCACCCGCCGCGCCGAGCGCGCCCAGGTGCTGCGCGACCACGGCGTGGACCACCCGATCACCGACGACGGAAAGATCGCCGACCGCGTACGGGAGCTGTATCCCGGTGGCGTGGATGCCGCCCTGGAACTGGTCGGCGGACAGGCTCTGCCCGACACCCTGCGCGCGGTCCGCCCCGGCGGCACCGGCTGCTTCACCGGCTCGCTCGCCGACCAGTGGATCATCCCCGACTTCAACGCGTTCGCCGTCATCCCCATCGGCGTCCGCCTCACCGTCTACGGCGGCGCCGCCAAAGACCTGCCACCCGCCGCCTTCGACCACCAACTGCGGTCCATCACCGAAGGCCGCCTCAAGCCCGCCATCGCGAAGGTCTACCACGGCCTCGGCCAGATCCCTCAGGCCCACACCGACCTGGCGGCCGGCCGCACCCCGGGCAAACACGTCGTGGTCCTCGACTGACACCCGCGGATGGCCGGCTCCAACGCCGCAGCGGCGTCGACCCCACCAAATGCCCCCACCGCTAGGAAAACCCCATGTTCCTGTTCACAGACGGATACAGCTCATTCTCCGTCCTCGATCTCCCCGCCACCCAAGCGTTATCTCCGCGCTCCACAAATCCATGCGGGGCTCTGACCCCGACGCCGCCCTGTACGCCCGAAGACAATTGACCACCGTTCGAAAGGCTCACCACATGTCCGAATCCCACGCCGTCCGCTCCTGGCTCGGCATCCCCTACGCCACCGCAGAACGCTTCCACAGTCCCACCCTCGTGCCGTTCAACCCCGACCTGCCCTACGACCAGGAGGGTCCCGCACCGCTCCAGGCCGGGGACACCAGCTGGCTCGAAGCCGACAACGGCTTCAGCGAGGACTGCCTGAACCTCAACGTCTGGGCCCCCGAAGACTCAGGTGACGAGCCGTTGCCCGTGGTCGTCTACATCTTCGGCGGCGGGTGGGTGCTGGGCGCGAACACACAGACCACCTCGAACGCGTCCGGCCTCGCCGCGACCGGACGAGCTGTCGGGGCCTCCCTGAACTATCGGCTCGGCCCGTTCGGATGGCTGTCCCTCTCCCAATATGGCGGTGCACTCGAAGAGGCCACGAACCTCGGCCTGCAGGACATCATCACCGCTCTGCGGTGGGTGCGGGAGAACATCACCCGATTCGGCGGCGACCCCGGCAACGTCACCGTCACGGGCAACAGCGCCGGCGCCTTCTCCGCCCTCAGCCTGCTTGCCGCCCCCTCGGCCGACGGCCTCTACCACCACCTCGCCGCATTCTCCGGCATGCCGTCACGCCAGGTGCCGGCGTGGGGGGCAGAAGAGCGCGCGCTGGCGGTCCTCACCGCGCTCGGGGTGCAAGACGATCCCCAGCAGTTGCTGAACATCGACGCAAAGCTGCTCGCCGAGACGATGAGCAAAACGCAATCATCAGACCCTGGCGCAGCGCACGGGGTCGACAACGACGTCATCGCCATCGTCGACGACCGGACCCAGCCGAACGGCATCCTCGCCGATCATCCCCTGAAGGTCCTCGAGTCCGGACGGCACCGAGACGTCGACATCCTCTTCAGCAGCACCACTCACGAGACCGACTGGTGGGTCCTGAACAAGACCGATGAATTCGACCCCGGCAGCATCGACGACCTGGTCGAGGAATTCGCCGCCCGGAACCGCATCCCACGCAGCCGCGCCCGGAAGATCGTCGCCGCGTACGACGTAGATGGGCGCACCCCCGTCGAGGCCCGCGGGGCATTGCTCACCGACTTCTCCTTCACCCTGCCACAGGTCCGTGGCGCGCTCGCACACGCCGCAGCCGGCGGAAACGCGCACCTGTTATCGGTGGGGTCGGTCGAAGGGGCGCACGCGGTACATGGCACGGAGATGTTCGGCATAGTTGGACAGGAACGCCTCGACGCCAGCGACGAGCAGATCGTCCGCGACACCTTTGTCCGCGACACCGTCCTCGCACTCGCCGAGGGGAACATCAACGACATGTGGGACGCGGTGGCAGCGGAGCCCACCACGAAAGGCATCGGCAACCCGCCCTACGACCCCACCGCCCATGCGGTCCAAGTCCTGAACACGTTCGACGGCATCGAACGTCCCTGAGTCTGGATGCTGGCCCGTGGGTGCGGTGCATCCGCACCCACGTACCGGGTAGCTCAGCGCGTCGGTATCGCACGTGCAAGCCGCACCAGTACCGTCCTACGGATCAGCATGCTGCGATTGGAGGCCCCATGGTCGCCCCTGGACACCGCCGTGACTTCTCGTTAAACCACCCGAGCGCTACTGACATCAGATGACGCTTTTACTGACGTTCGGATGGCGTTCTACAGAGACCGCGGCGAGCAGGGTGGCTTCGCTGTCGCGGAAGTGTCCGATTGCGGCGTTGCGGCCGGCACATAGAAGAATCCGTTCCCGGCGGCGGCGGTTGGTTGTCACGGCGAGGTCCAGGCATGGGCGACAGGACTTGAGCAGGCCTGCCTCCCCGGCGAAGTCCTTCAGTTCACGCTGTTCCGCCATGCCTCCATGTCTCCACGCCAGGAGCCGGCTACGAGGTTATTGGGGTGTGCCGGAGGGCGGCGGCTTCTAGCGTGTGCGGCTGATGCGGATCATGGGTGCTCGGTCGGTGGTGCGGTCGCTGGGGCGGCTGTGGCCGTGGGTGCGGCCGGTTGGTGGGCGCCTGGGCGCGGCGACTGTTCTGTCCGCGGTCGCGTCGGTTCTGGGGCTGGTCATGCCGCTGGTGCTGAAGTGGATCGCGGACGGGCCGGTGGCGCACCGGGAACCGCGCGGGGTGTGGCTGGGCGGTGGGGTGCTGCTGGTGCTCGGGGTGGCCGAGGCCGGGATCTTCGGGGTGCGGCGGTGGCAGGTGGCGCGTCCGCTGGCCGGGGTCGAAGCGGAGATGCGGCAGGCGCTGTATCGGCGGGTGCAGCGGTTGCCGGTGGGCGTACACGAGAAGTGGTCGTCCGGGCAGCTGTTGTCGCGGGCCACGACCGACCTGCGGCTGCTGCACGGGTTTCTGGCCGGGGCGTTGCCGTTCCTGGTGGTCAACGCGGTGACGCTGGTGGTCGGGGCGGTGCTTCTGCCGGCTCAGCACTGGCTGCTGGGTCTGGTGCTGCTGGCGCCGGTCCCGGTGCTGCTGGTGGTGGGCGCCCGGCTGGAGGCCCGCTATGCCGCGGAGGCTCGGCGGGCGCAGGACCAGGGTGGTGAGGTGGCCACCGCCGTGCGGGAGTCGATTCTGGGGATTCGGGTCGTCAAAGGGCTGGGGCTCCACCGTGAGCAGGCGCGCCGGTTCCGGCGGCTGGCCGGCCGGCTCCGGGAGACCGAGCTGGGCCAGGCTCGTCGGCTGGCGCTGGTGTCGATGCTGTTGTCCGTGCTGCCCGACGTCGCCATGGCAGCGGCGCTGGTGCTGGGCGTGGTGCGGGTGGCCGAGGGCACGGTGTCGGCGGGGACGCTGCTGGCGGTCGTGGCCATCGCCCTGGCGGTGAAACCGTCGGTGGACTCCACCGGCGGGCTGCTCGCGGCCGGTTCCGAGGCGGCCGCCGCGGCCGATCGCTACCTGGAGGTCATGGACACGCCCGCGGCCGCCGACCCACCACGGGACGGGCCTCCGCAGCGCGAGGACCGGTCGCCGGCGGGGCTGGTGTTCGACCGGATCGGGTTCCGCCACGCCGGCGGTCCGGCCACGCTCGACGGGTTCAGCCTGCGGATCGAGCCGGGCGAGAGCGTGGCCCTGGTCGGTGCCACGGGCAGCGGCAAGAGCACCGTGGTGGCGCTGGTGCCGCGCCTGTTCGAGCCGGACTCGGGGCGGATCACCCTCGACGGGACCGACATCGCCACCATGCCCCGCGACCGGCTGCGCGGGCTGGTCGCCGTCGCGTTCCAGGAACCCACCCTGTTCACGGGCACCGTCGCCGACAACGTTCTGATGGGTACGGGCACACCCGACCGGGCCGAGCTCGAGCGGGCGCTGCGCATCGCTCGGGCCGACGAGTTCGTGCACGCGTTGCCGGATGGCGCCGACACCCAGCTCGGCGAACAGGGACTGACCCTGTCGGGCGGGCAGCGGCAACGGCTGGCCCTGGCCCGCGCGGTCGCCGCCCGGCCTCGTCTGCTCGTCCTCGACGATCCGCTCTCGGCCCTCGACCTCGGCACCGAGGCGCTGATCGAGGCCGCGCTCCGCCGGGTGCTGGCCACCACGACGGCCCTGATCGTGGCCCACCGGCCGTCGACCGTGCTGCTCGCCGACCGGGTGGCGCTGCTGTCCGGCGGCCGGATCGCCGCCACCGGAAGTCATGCCGAGCTGCTGAGGACCAACGCCGAGTACGCGGCCCTGATGACGCCGGTGGCGGGGCGGTGACGGCGCGGGCGCTGCTCGGGTCCCTGCTGAGGCCGCACGCCCGGCGCGTCGGGGTGGCCGCGGCCGTCCTGCTGATGCGGCAGGGCGCGCTGCTGGCCGGGCCGTTGCTGGTGGCGTACGCCTTCGATCGGGCCGTGCCGGCCCTGCGCACGCATGACGCCGGCCCGCTGGTCGCCGTCGCGGCCGGGTACCTGTTGTGTGCGGCGGTGTCCGGGGCCGCCCAGTACGGGTTCGTCCGGCTCTCGGTCCGCGTCGGCCAGGATGTGCTGGCCGACCTCCGGTGCCTGATCTTCGTACACGCGCAGGATCTTGATCTTGATTTTCACGAGCGCTACACCTCGGGGCGGCTCACCTCACGCGCCACCAGCGACGTCGACGCCCTGCGCGAGCTGCTGGACGGCAGCGCGGGGCAGATCGTGACGGCGGGCCTGTCCACCGTGACCATCACCGCCACCCTGCTCTACCTGGACGCGCCGGTGGGCGCGGCGGCGCTGGCCGTCATCGTGCCGCTCTACGCGACGATGCGTACCTTCCGGCGTCGCTCGGCGCCGGTCTACACCCGCCGGTCGGAGGCCCTCGCCGCGGTCACCGCCAAGGCCGCCGAGACGTTCGCCGGGATCCGCGCCGTCCAGGCCCTGCGACAGGAGAGGGCCAACGGTACGGCCTTCGCCGGCCTCAACGGCGACCACGAGCGCCTCAACGGCGGGGCCGGCCTGGAGATGGCCCGCTACGTCACCGCCTCCCGGCTGGTCGCCAACGTCGCCGTCGCCGGACTGGTGCTGTGGGGCGCCTACCGGGTCGCCGCCGGCGGAGTCGAGCTGGGCGTGTTCGCCGCGGTGGTGCTGAACCTGCGCCGTCTCTACGACGAACCGCTCCGGCTCGGCGGGGTGCTGGACGCGTACCAGTCGGCCTCGGCGTCCCTGCGCGCGATCGCCGGCATCCTGGACCGACGACCCACCGTCCAGGACCCCATCCACCCGGCCCGGTTGCCGGAACGTCCCGCCGGGCAGCGGGGTCGCACGGTGCGGTTCGACCGGGTCCGCTTCGGCTACCGCGACGGCCCGGCCGTGCTGCCCGGGCTCGACCTGGTGATTCCGGCCGGGCAGACCGTCGCGCTCGTCGGCGCCACCGGATCCGGCAAGTCCACGCTGGTCAAGCTGGTGGCCCGGCTCTACGACCCGACCGGCGGCCGGGTCCTGCTGGACGAGGCCGATCTGCGCGACCTGGCCACCGCCGACCTCCGCGGCAACGTGGTGATGATGCTCCAGGAGGCGTTCCTGTTCACCGCGACCGTGGCCGAGAACATCGCCCTCGGCCGTCCCGGGGTCGGCCGGGCCGGCGTCGAGGCGGCCGCGACCGCCGTCGGCGCCGACCGGTTCGTCACCGGCCTGCCCGACGGCTACGACACCCGCCTGGCCGGGGGCGGCGGTCGCCTGTCGGCCGGGCAACGGCAGCTGCTCGCGCTGGCCCGGGTGCTGGTCGCCGACCCGTCGGTGGTGATCCTCGACGAGGCGACGTCCTCGCTCGACATCCCGGCCGAGCGGCAGATCCACGACGCCATGCGGACCGTGCTGGCCGGGCGTACCGCCCTGATCATCGCCCACCGGCCGTCCACGATCCGCATCGCCGACCGGGTGCTGGTCATGTCGGGCGGGCGTGTGACAGACGGGTCGCCAGGCGGAACGTGGTGTCGCTGACCCAGGCCGGGATCAGGCAGCAGACGGTGCAGATCAGGCCGAGCATGACACCGAAACCGTCGTCGGCGACGAAGTACAGAAGCGTGCCCAGCACCAGAGGCGTCGGCGTGCCACACCAGCCGATGTAGCCGCCGATCCGGGCGAGGCGGGCCGAGGCGCGTACCCGCGGCAGGTCCACCCGGTCGTTCCCGACCGCCAGCACGCCCTGGCCCGCCGCCGCCAGCAGGAACGCCAGCGTGACCGCGGCGACCGCGATGCCCAGAACCACAATGGACGGCGACGCGTCGGCGGGATCGGTGGCGGAGAAGTAGACCGGGAGCGAGAACATGAACGCCGTCGCGATCAGCGTGCCGGCGCCGATGACGATGTACGTCGCCCGTACCCGCCGGCCGCTGCCCGGATTGATCTGCCCCTCGGCCATGACGCCGCACTCTAGCGGTCAGCTGTTCTTGGTGGTGACCTTGGCGTCGATGCCGGCCCGGGCGGCCCCGGGCGGCCGGGGCCGGCATCGTCCTCGCGGTTCCACCAGCCGCCGACCGCCCGGCCAGTTCGGCTCAGGGCCCCGTCGTCGAGGGTACGGCCGGGATGTCTCCGCGCCCGACGGTAATCACCAGCTCTGCCTGGGTGCTCCGGCTGCCGCGGCGTCTGGCGGATCGCCGGAGTGACACCGAGCCGGCCGAGGCACTCGACGACGGCCGTGACCAGCGCGTCGGCAGTGTCATCGGCGTGGCGAAATTTCAAGATCGACACGCGTGTCCGCCGCCACCCCCGCCCCGGATGGGTGGGTCGGGAATGTAGCGCTTGGATGTGGCGGGGTTGTGAACTATCCACAGGCGGGGAGAACGGTGGACGTCGAGGAGGCGCGGACGGCGATCGGGACCCTGCTGCTGCCCGGGGACGAGGCGACGCGGCGGCGGTGGGCCGATGAGCGGGTTCCGGACACCAGGGCGTGGCTCTTCTTGTTGGAGGTTCTGGAGAGTGCGGTGACGACCTCGCTGCCGATCTTGCCGCGGTGACCGCGCCCGCTCGCGTCGACCATGGTCCGCGCGCCGGCACGAGCCCGCCGACCGCGCCGAGCTCTCCATGTGGGCGGTGGAGCTGGTCAGCGACCCCGTGGCGCGGGAGCGGCCGGCGGGCCGGCCGGCGGTGCTGCCGCGGCTGCGATGACCTCGGGGGCGGGACCGAACCAGGTGAGCGCGCGGCCGTGGCCGTGGGTCCAGGCGACGGCGCGGCCGTCGAGGGCGAGCACGTTGTAGGCCAGGTTGTCGGGGCCGGCGGGCAGGTCGTCGAAGGGCAGGGTGCCGGTGGACTCGATGGAGATCCAGCGGACGGGCAGGGAGCGGACCAGGGCCAGGAAACGGTCGCGGGCCGGCTGGGGGACCTGGTAGAGCACCGCCGAGTGGAGGACGACCACGGTGGCGCCGGCGGGGGCCTGGGACACCAGGGCGGGCAGGTCGGTGAGCAGGTCACCTCTTGTCAGATGGGGTGGGTCGGCCCGGGCCACCTCGACGGCGGCTTGCAGACGGGCGCGGCGGTCGGCGTGTTCGGGCCAGATCAGGGCGTCGAGCCAGGCCACGTCGGCGGGGTCGGTGACGTCGAGGGGGTTGAGGTCGAGGCCGGCGCGCCAGACCACGTCGGGCCGGGTGGTGGGCGGGGTCAGGCCGGTGGCGGCGCAGGTGAGCAGTGGGGCGCCGGCGCCGATGACGGGTTCGTCGTTGTACTGGTAGGCGTACCGGTCGGGGTAGAGGTTGAGGCCGGCGGAGGCGCCGACCTCGATCAGGGCGATCGGCTGGGGCAGCGCGGCGAGCAGGGGCAGCAGCAGGGCGGTGCGGCCGGCCTCGTTGGTCTGGGTCGCCCGGGTACGCATCTCGGCGGCGATCTTGTCCCAGTGGGTGACCACGAAGTCGCGGAATTCGGCCACCTCGTCGACCGGGCCGCCGAGCAGGCGGACCACGCCGTACAGCAGGTTGGGTTGCCGTTTGGGTTCGGGCAGCGAGGTGAGCAGGTCGAGCACCGTCGGGTCGGCGGCCACGGCGTAGGACAGCCGCTCGTAGGTGGGCGATTCGCCGCGGGCCTGGCGGACGCCGAAGTCCCAGTACCAGGACGCGGTGACGGCGCGTTGCAGCCACGGGTCGACGGCGGCCCGGAACGAGGCGGGCTGTTCGACCCACGGGAAGTGGCCGGACTTGTCGATGGTCACGGCTTCACCGTGGGGGAACAGGTCGGCCAGGGCCACCGGCTGGGCCGCGCCCGTCGAGCAGTCGTGGGCGCCGGCCACGACCAGCACCGGCGCGGTCACGGCGGCGAGCCTGGTGGCCCAGTCGTCGGGCGCGTCGACGCTGAAGTAGGCCCGGTTGGCGGGGTAGTTCGCGATCATGCCGGCGGCGTGGGCCTGCTCGGCCGGCCCCCATGCGGCGTAGGCGACCGGCGCGGTGCGCAGCGTCCAGTCCTGGAAGTCCTCCGGCGAGCGGGGCCCGGCTTCGCGGTGGGCGAGCGCCGCGGCGAACACGTCGTCGCCGGCGCGGGCGGCGATCAGGCCGGGCATGTCTTCGGGTACGTCGACCAGGTGCCAGGCCGGTGGTGTGACCAGCACCAGGGCGCTGACCCGGTCGGGGTACTGCACGGCGTAGGCGAGCGCGAGCCGCGTACCCGCCGAATGGCCCAGCAGGACCACCCGCTCGAGCCCGAGCCGCACCCGCAGGGCCTCGACATCCGAAGCCTGGCCCCAGAAGGAGGCGTCGCCGGAGAGCGGTGACGAGCCCGTGCCGCGCAGGTGGGGGATGATCAGCCGGACCGAGAGGCCGCCCAGGTCGCCGAGATAGCCGGGGTCGAGCGCGGCGCCGCCGGCCAGCACGATGACCGGTTCGGCCGAGCCGGGCTGGGTGTCGTCGAAGTGCAGGTGCGCCCCGTCGGCGCCGGTGTAGGTCGGCATGGGGCGACTTTATCGAGCGTGGTTGATTACGGTGGGCCCGATGGGTGCCTGGCCGCGGCTGCGCTGCTAGTTCTGGTGGCGCAGGCGGGACGCGCGCAGGATCAGGTAGTCGCGCTCGGCGATGCTGGTCGCCAGCTCGGCCGCCTGCTTGTAGTGGGCCAGGGCGGCGTCCCGGTGCCCGGCCCGTTCGTGCAGGTGGGCGCGGGCGGCGGCGAGGCGGTGGCCGGGCAGGGTCAGGCCCGCGATCAGGTCGAGGCCATGCTGCGGGCCGTGGATCATGGCGGCGGCGATGGCCCGGTTGAGGGCGACGACCGGGTTGGTGTCGTCGAGCATCGAGTACAGGGCCTCGATCTGGGGCCAGTCGGTGTCCTCGGCGGTGGGGGCGCGGTCGTGCAGGGCGGCGATGGCGGCCTGGACCTGGTATTCGCCCGGGGCGGCGGTGCCGGCGACGCGGTTGAGCAGCGCGGTGCCCTCGGCGATGCGGGCCCGGTCCCAGCGGCTGCGGTCCTGTTCGTCGAGCGGGACCAGGCCGCCGGAGGCGTCGGTGCGGGCCGGGCGGCGGGCGTCGGTGAGCAGCATCAGGGCGAGCAGGCCGCCCGATTCGGCGTCGGGCGGGAGCAGGCGGGCCAGGCGGATGGCCTCGGCGGCGAGGTCGGCGCGGTGGACGGCGGTTCCGGTGCTGGCCGCGTACCCCTCGTTGAAGATTAGGTAGAGCACGTGCCGGACCTGCCGCAGCCGGGCCTCCCGCTCCTCGGCCGCGGGTTCGGCGAAGACCGCGCCGGTGTCCTTGACCCGTTGTTTGGCGCGGCTGATGCGCTGGCCCATGGTGGTCTCGGGGACGAGGAACGCGCGGGCGATCTCGGCCGTGCTCAGCCCGCCGACCGCGCGCAGGGTCAGCGCGATCGCCGACGCCGGGGTGAGCGCGGGGTGGCAGCACATGAGCAGCAGGGTCAGCGTGTCGTCGTGCTGGACGGGAACGCCGGGCAGGTCGTTGACGGCGGCCAGGTCTTCGCGGCGGCGGCGGGCCTGCTCGTTGCGGATCTGGTCGAGCAGCTTGCGGGCGCCGGTCTGGATGAGCCAGCCGCGCGGGTTGTCCGGCACGCCGTCGGCCGGCCAGTGTTTCGCGGCGGCGATCAGCGCTTCCTGGGTGGCGTCCTCGGCGGCCGCGAAGTCGCCGTAGCGGCGGGCGAGGACCGCGAGGACCTGCGGCGCGTTCGTACGCAGCAGGTCCTCGATCGTGGCGTCGCTCATTCCTCGGCGAACTCGTGCATCACCTGGCGCACGACGATCGGCTGGCCGAGCGGGACGCCGCCGGGGCCGGGGACCTGGGAGACGAGCTTGGCGATCTCGATCGCGCGTTCCTCGGACTCCACGTCGACGGTCTGGAAGCCGGCCAGGATCTCCTTGGTCTCGGGGTAGATGCCGTCGGTGACCACGTCGGGCGTCCGGCCGTCGGAGGTGACGGTCTTCGCGGTGTCCGGCGGCCGCAGGGCGAAGCCGCCGACGAGCTCGCCGTTCTCCAGCAGTTGCTTGTTCAGCGCCTGGTAGTAGTCCATGTGCGCCTGCACCTCGGCCGGTTTCCACTGCTCCATCGGGGTGTCGTCGACGCCGGGCCGGTAGTCGACGATCAGCAGGTACTTCATGTCGTGGTCCTCTCGATCTCTCGGTCTGACACCCCAGGGACGAAGCTGTCCACGCGATCTCGACATGCTTGCTCAGTAACCTTCGGCGATCACTCGTTCCATCGCCCCGCAGCCGTCCGGGTTGGCCTGGCCGAGCAGGGCCCGGCCGATCTCGAAGAGCTGGCCGACCTGCTCGGGGCTGAGCGCGTCGAAGACCAGGCGGCGGGCCTCGGTGACGTGCCCGGGCGCGGCCGAGCGCAGCAGTTCCATGCCCTCGTCGGTGAGCACGGCCTCGACGCAGCGGACCTCGGCGTCGTTGTTCACCCGGCGGCGGACCCAGCCCTGCTTCTCCATCCGGCTGACCGCGTGCGACAGCCGGGACAGGGAGCCGCCGGCGGTCTGGGCCAGCATCGACATCTGCAGGGTGCGGTTCATCGGGCGGGACAGCGCGACCAGGATCGAGTACTCGAAGAAGTTGAGCCCGGAGTCGCGTTTGAGCTGGGCGTCGATCGCCGGGGGCAGGTTCATCAGGACGCCCGCCAGCATCATCCAGGCGTGGCGTTCGTCGTCGGTCAGCCATTCGACCCGCTGGGTGGGACTCGTCACAGAGGTCATTCTACGGGGGACTTGAACATTCAACGCAGACAGGAGCACTCTGGGATTGAACATTCAAGCCCCCTATCCGTGGGAGTAACCACCGATGTCCGTTCTGCGTATCGACGCCAGCATCCAGGGTCCCCGCTCGGCCAGCAGCGAGCTCGCCGACCTCGCCGAGGCCGAGTTCACCGCCGTCCGGGCGGACACCACCTTCGTCCGCCGCCACCTGGGCACCGAGCCGCTGCCGTCCGACGCCTGGGCCACCGCGATCGGCGCCAACTTCACCCCCGACGGGTCGAAGACCGACGAGCAGCGCACGGCGCAGAACCTGGCCCGTACGGTGGCCGCCGAGCTGCGCGACGCCGACGCCGCGATCCTCGCCCTGCCGCTCTACAACTGGGGCGTCTCGCAGCACGTGAAGACCTGGGTCGACCTGGTCCTGGCCGGCGCCGAGTCGCCCAGCGAGCGGCTGCTCGACGGCCGCCCGGCGATCGTGCTGACCACCAGGGGCGGAGGCTACGGCCCGGGCACGCCCCGTGAGGGCTGGGACCACAACACCGCGTACCTGCGCCGCATCGTCGAGGACGTGTGGGGCGCCGAGCTGACGCTGATCGAGCGGGAGCTGACCCTGGCCGGCGTCACCCCGGCCATGGATCCGTTCCTGGAGGCCGCCGAGCTGCTCAAGAAGGCCGCGCACGAGGCCGCCGTGACCGCCGGGCGGGAGCTCGCCGACCGCTGACATCGGGCCTGGACAGCGATCACCCTTGATTCGTTGGGTACGAGCGACGTGGTCCCCAACCGCGACACCGGGACGGCGTGGCGGCCCGCGAGCCAGGCGATTCCCCGGGCCGTGACGCGTGTCTCGCGTGAGTGCGGGGGACGCGGTGGGCTGAACGCCTCAGCGGAATCGGTCGATGGTGACGGGGATCAGCCCCTGCTGCCGCATCTGCGACGTCAGGCCGGACAGCAGCACGCCGACCGCCTCGTCGCGTTCGCCCGCCAGATCGCAGGTCACGTCCAGGCCCCATGCGGCGCCGGCGGCGACTCGGCGCAGATCCCAGCGGAAGGCGTCACCGGCCACCTGGCGACGCACCGCGCCCAGGACTCGAACCTCGGGATCGGCAAGGTCGCCGGTGACCGGCATCTGCCACGCGCTGCTGAGCGCCTCAAGGCGGTCCCCGGTCAGCTCGTTGACGAACAGGATCCGATAGACGCGGGTCTCGCGGAATCCCGGGGTGGCTTCCGGCCCGCTCAGACGCAGAGGGGGCGGCGACGGAGCAGGAAGGTCGCCGAAGCACGCCCGCAACGCGGCCTCATCCGGCAGATCGACACCACACACGCTTCGATGGAGCTCCGCCGCCGCCTCCCGGCCGACCGTGACCACCCGGGCCCGCAGGTCGGCGTCGAGGCGCAGGCGCCGGCTGGTGTCCGCGCCGTCGCGCCAGCCGCTCTCTCGCCGGCTCCAGAAGCCGCTCAACAGCCCCGCGGAGGAGTGGTCGACGGCGAGCAGAAACTCCTCGGCCAGCAACCCGTCCGGTTCGCCGGCCCGGTCGTGGACCACGTAGTAGTGCAGGGAGGGGGAAGGAGTCGTCGTCACGGGTCGATTTTCCGGCACGCCGGCGCGTCACCTCGCGCCGGCCGCGCCGGCGGGACTCAGGAGCAGCGTCGAGGCGGCGGCCGCGTCGGCCACCATCGGGCCGACGGCGCCGGTGCCGTAGCGGGCGTACTTGTCGCGGTAGGCGCCGTCGATCTCGGCGCGGCGTTCGGTCGTGGCCGCCACCGTCACGTCGGTCTCCAGGCCGGGGACCCGGATGCGGGCCCGGCCGGTGCGCACGGCGTGGCCGTACCAGCCGGTGTCGCGGGCGTGCCAGGTGCGCACGTAGACCTGGCCGCCGGTGGTGACCGCCCAGATCGGGGTCCAGCGGCGGGTGAGGATCTCCAGCTCGTCGCTGCGGCCGATCAGGTCGAGCTGGTCCGCGGTCCACGACATGCGATCCAGTTTACGAGCCGCACTAGCGCCAATCGGTTTGCTGTGGAAACCTATTGGCATGACCACTGATTCGGTTCCGGCCGGCGGGGATCCCCGCCGGCTGCTGGCTGACACGCGCGACCTCGCGCGCAAGGTCCGTCTCGATCAGCGCGTGACCTGGGTCGCGTTGCTGGTGCTGGCGGGCGTGACGTTCCTGGCGATCCCCTTCGACGTGTTCGGCATGAAGGTGGACTGCGTCAACAACGACCCGAGCGGGTCGTGCTCGTTCGACCGCCAGGGCGTGCTGTTCTTCTGGCCGGTGGCGCTGCTGATCGCGTACGCGATCATCGCCCTTCTTTATGTCCGGGTCGCCCGCACGCGGGGGGTGGGCGCTCGCGTCATGCCGTACGTGATCACCGGCGCGGTCCTGACCGTGCTGTTCACGGTGACGTGGTTCGTGGTGCGGGCCAACCTGCCCGACCCGCCCGTGTCGCTGGACCCGACGCCGGGCTGGGTGCTGTTCCTCGACCGGCTGATCGCGCCGTGGGGCGTCATCGGGCTGGCGCTGCTGGTGCTGGCCTGGCTGGAACGCAACGTGGCCCTGCTGGTGTTCACGCTCGCCTACCTGGCGGTGGCGCTGGTGCCGGTCGACTTCGGCTGGCAGATGCACTCGAACATCCGCACCGAGTTCCTGCCTCAGCAGATCATCAACGGCACCGTCCTGCTGCTCGGCGGGATCGGGTTCGCGGTCGCCCGGCGGCGGCGATGACCGCGCCGACCCCGGCGTCCGAAGCCCACCCGGCCAACGGCCTCGACGAGGTGGTGCACCAGCGGGTGCGGCTGGGCATCCTGACCATCGCGCACGAGGCTCGTAAGGTGGAGTTCGGCTATCTGCGTACGCAGCTCGACCTGACCGCCGGGAACCTGTCGAAGCACCTGAGCGTGCTGGAGGCGGCCGGCCTGGTGAACCTGGAGAAGGGTTACGAGGGCAGACGCGGCCGCACCTGGATCACCCTGACCGGCGCCGGCGACGCCGCCCTGGCCGAGGAGATCGGCCAGCTCAAGCAACTGATCGCGCGTGTCGAGACCACCCGGGAGGACCGATGATCACCCGTCGAAGCCTGCTTGCCGCCGCGCTGGCCGCCGGGGCGGCGGTGCCGCTGGGCGCCGGGCCCGCGCTGGCCGCGCCGCCGCGGCTCCGGCTGCCCCGGCCGACCGGGCCGCACCCGATCGGCGTCGTGCCGTGGCACCTGACCGGCGCCCGTGAGCTGATGGCCAGTGTCTGGTATCCGGCCCGGGTCTCGCATCGGCGGCGGGCCGAGTGGCTGCTCCCGGCGCCGACCCGGGCCCTGCTGGGAGCCGTCGGGTTCGACCAGAATGTCGCGCTGGCGCCGGTCACGGCCGGCCGGCTCGGTGCTCCGGTCGCGGCCGGCCGGCACCCGGTGATCCTCTACTCGCACGGCAACGACGGTCACCGCGGTGAGGCCACGACCATGGTGCAGGAGCTGGTCAGCCACGGCTATGTGGTGGTCACGGTGGATCACACCGGCGACGCCTACACCGAGTTCCCCGGCGGCCGGCTCTCCGTGCCGGACGAGGGGTCGTTCACGCCGTGGGACTCGGCCCACGACATGGTGCTCGTGCTCGACCGCGTCGAGGACCTGGCCCTCGGCCCGGTCTCGGCCGCGGCGCTGGATCTGCGCCGGGTCGGCATCGCCGGCTGGTCGAAGGGCGGGACCTCGGCCGCGCTGGTGATGAACATCGACCGGCGGGTACGGGCGGGGCTCAGCCTGGACGGCCCGATGGAGTCGCAGCCGCGGCCCACGGCCATCGACCGGCCGTTCATGCTGATGACCGCGGAGTCCGTCCGCGGCACGGAGCCGGTCGACACCCTGTGGTCGCTGCTGCGCGGGTGGCGGCTGACCATGCACGCGTGCGGGGCGGCGCACGGTTCCTACTGTGACAATCCGACGCTGCTCACGCAGCTGGCGAGGATCACCGGGATGAGCGACGAGGAGCTGATCGAGTGGATCGGCACTCTCGACGCGGGCCGCGCCACGCGCATCCAGCAGGCGTACCCCCTCGCGTTCTTCGATCTGCACCTGCGTGGCCGCCGGCAGCGGCTGCTCGAGCGGCCCAGCCCGGCGTTTCCCGAGGTCCGGTTCATCCGCTGAACCGTCCGGCGACACAATGGCCGGTATGACTTCTGTGGTTCGTCACATCACGATCGACGTCGCGCCGCCCTACGAGCCGTACGAGCTGGCGCGGTTCTGGAGCCAGGTGGTGGGGTCGCCGCTGGGCGCCGACGACGAGCCCGGCGACGACGAGGCGATGGTCGAGGGCGCGCCGGGGCTGCTGTTCGTCCGGGTGCCCGAGGCCAAGACCATCAAGAACCGGGTCCACCTGGACGTGCAGCCGGGTGGCACCCGCGACGAGGAGGTGGACCGGCTGATCGCGCTGGGCGCCAAGCTGTTCGAGGACCACCGCAAGCCGGACGGCACCGGATGGGTGACGTTGACCGACCCGGCCGGCAACGAGTTCTGCGTGGAGCGCTCCGCGGCCGAGCGCGGCGCGTAAATGGGTTGCCCGGCCGATGGTGGCCGGGCAACCATCGCTGTCATGCGAGCGACTTCTCTGTCTACCCCGGAAGGTATCTCCGCCTACGACAGGGACTGTTCGCTTGACTTCGCTCAACCTCGGCATCCTCGCGCACGTCGACGCCGGTAAGACCAGCCTCACCGAGCGGCTGCTGCACGCCGCCGGTGTCATCGACGAGATCGGCAGCGTCGACGCGGGCAGCACCCGCACCGACTCGCTCGCCCTGGAACGTCGCCGCGGCATCACCATCAAGGCCGCGGTGGTGTCGTTCCGCCTTGGCGACACGAGCGTCAACCTGATCGACACGCCCGGTCACCCCGACTTCATCGCCGAGGTGGAGCGGGTTCTCGGCGTGCTCGACGGTGTGGTGCTGGTGGTGTCGGCCGTCGAGGGGGTGCAGGCGCAGACCCGGGTGCTGGCCCGCACGCTGCACCGGCTCGGCCTGCCGTACCTGATCTTCGTGAACAAGGTCGACCGGCGCGGCGCGCGCGACGACGATCTGCTGCGGGAGATCGCTCAGCGGCTCACTCCGGCCGGGGTGCCGGTCACGGCGGTCAAGGCGTTGGGTACGCGGGAAGCGAGCGTGACCGCGATCGACCCGCCGCTGGACGTGCTCGCCGAGCACGACGACGCCCTGCTGGAAGCGTTCGTGAACGGCGGCGCCGCCCCGGATCTGTGGCCGGCTCTGTGCGAGCAGACCCGGGCCGGCGCCGTGCACCCGGTCTTCTTCGGCTCGGCGATCACCGGCGCCGGCGTCGATGAGCTGATCGACGGCATCGTCACGCTGCTGCCCGCGGCCGGCGGTGACCCGGGCGGGGCGCGGTCGGGGACGGTGTTCAAGGTGGAGCGCGGCCCGTCCGGGGAGAAACTCGCCTACGTCCGGATGTTCGGCGGTGTCCTGCGGGTGCGGGAGCGGGTCGGCGAGGACCGGGTCACCGGCCTGGACGTGTTCGGCGTAAACGGCGCGGCTGAGGTCGGGGCCGGGCAGATCGCGGTGGCCAGAGGCCTGTCCCGGGCGCGGATCGGCGACCCGGTCGGCGTCGTTCCCCTTCCCGGCGGAGAGAAGGAACGTTCGTTCTCTCCGCCCACGTTGTCCGCGGTGGTCGAGCCGGTCGACGACCGGGACCGGACGGCGCTGCATCAGGCGCTGGCCCAGCTGGCCGAGCAGGATCCGCTGATCGGGTTGCGGGCCGACGACACGGTGTCGCTCTACGGCGAGGTGCAGAAGGAGGTGATCGAGGCGACCCTGGCCGAGGAGTACGGGATCGCGGTCACCTTCCGGGACACCTCGACGATCTGCATCGAGCGGCCGGCCGGGAGCGGAGCGGCGTACCGGATGATCGCCGTTGACCCGAATCCGTATCTGGCCACCGTGGGCCTGCGGGTGGAGCCGTTGCCGCCGGGGGCCGGGGTGACGTTCGGGCTGGAGGTGGAGCTGGGGTCGATGCCGTACTCGTTCTTCCGCGCGGTCGAGGAGACGATCCCGAAGGCCCTGGAACGGGGGCCGCACGGCTGGGCGGTGACCGACGTGGCGATCTTCATGACGCACGCGGGTTACTGGGCGCGGCAGTCGCACAGCCACGCCACGTTCGACAAGAGCATGTCGAGCACGGCCGGCGACTTCCGCAACCTGACGCCGCTGGTGCTGGCGGCGGCGTTGCGGGACGCGGGGACGCGGGTGTGTGAGCCGGTGGACGCGGTGCGGCTGGAGGTCCCGGCGGACACGCTGACCGCGGTGCTGCCGGTGGTGGGCCAGGTGCGCGGGGTGCCGCTGGCGACGTCGTTCGAGGGGCCGATCTGTGTGGTGTCGGCCCACGTGCCGGCGGCCCGGGTGGTCGACCTGCGCCGGCTGGTGCCGGGGGTGACCCGCGGTGAGGGCGTGGTGGAGGCGTCGTTCGACCACTGGGCGCCGTCAACTTCGGGTTGACGCCGATGTTTCGTCAACCTATGGTTGACGGCATGACCCAGACCCATCCTCCGGTACGGCTGGACGACCTGATCACGGCCGTCAGCACCAACCACGAATCGCCGCTGGAGCGGCTGTCCGGCGCCGTCATCCTCGGCGACCACCTCGGCGACCTGGCCGACCATCTGATCGGGCACTTCGTCGACCAGGCCCGCCGCTCCGGCGCGTCCTGGACCGAGATCGGCGCCAGCATGGGCGTGTCCAAGCAGGCGGCGCAGAAACGGTTCGTCGCCAAGGACGTCGACCCGGCCCAGCAGTTCAGCCGGTACTCCGACGCGGCCCGCCGCGCCGTGGTCGGCGCGCAGGAGGAGGCCCGGAAGGGCGGGCACGCCGAAATCGTGCCCGCCCACCTCATCCTCGCGCTGCTGGCCGACCCGGGTTCGCAGGGCGGCGGGCTGCTGGCCGCGGCCGGCGTCACCCGTGAGCAGATCACCGTGCCCGGCCGGGTGGACGACCTGCCCGCGCTCATCCCGTTCGACGCGCACGCCAAGAAGGTCCTGGAGCTGTCGTTCCGGGAGGCGCTGCGGCTGGGCCAGGAGGGCGTCGGCTCCGGCCACCTGGTGCTGGCGCTGCTGGCCGAGGAGACCGACGACGGGCCGCTGCACACCCTCGGCGTGCGGGGCCCGGACAAGGTCGACGAGCAGAACTGACATTTGTCATGGGTGGGACGTGACGCGTGACCCTCTTCCGGGCGCGCGTCACGTTCCACAGTGAGGGCATGACCATTACGGCAACACCGGTTGCTCGGGCCGTCGACATGGACGGCGTCGTCAAACGATACGGGGCGGTCACCGCGGTCGACGGGGTGAACCTGACCATCCGCCCCGGTGAGGTGGTGGCGCTGCTCGGACCGAACGGGGCCGGCAAGACGACCACCATCGACATGCTGCTCGGCCTGTCCCGCCCGGACTCGGGCCGGGTCAGCGTCTACGGGCGCGCGCCGCAGGACGCGGTGGCGCTCGGTCTCGTCTCCGCCGTCATGCAGACCGGCGGCCTGCTCAAGGACTACACCGTCGAGGAGACGGTACGGCTGACCGCGGTGCTGTTCGGCCGGGGCCGCGCCGACGTCGACGCCGCGCTGGACCGCGCCGGCCTGACCGAGATCGGCAAGCGGCTGGTCGGCAAGTGCTCCGGCGGCGAGCAGCAGCGCCTGCGGTTCGCGATGGCCCTGCTGCCCGACCCCGAGCTGCTGATCCTGGACGAGCCGACCACCGGCATGGACGTCTCCGGCCGGCACGACTTCTGGCAGGCCATCCGCCAGGACGCGAGCGGCGGGCGAACCGTCATCTTCGCCACCCACTACCTGGACGAGGCCGACGCGTACGCCGACCGGATCGTCTTCGTCCGCCGCGGCCGGGTGGTCGCCGACGGCACCGCGGCCGAGGTGAAAGCCCTGGCCGCCGGGCGCACGCTGCGCGCGACCCTGCCCGGCGCGACCCGCGAGCAGCTGCTGGCGCTGCCCGGGGTGGAGACCGCCGAGGTGCGCGGCGACCAGATCCACGTGCAGGCCAAGGACACCGACCCGGTCGCGCGGCACCTGCTGACCGAGACCGCCGCCCGGGACCTGGAGATCACCTCCCGCAACCTGGAAGAGGCGTTCCTCACCCTGACCTCCGAGGAGGCGTCGTCATGACTGTTGTGCAAGAGCGTTCGCTGCCCGCCCTGGGCGGCTTCTCGCCCCGGCTGCTGGCGCTCGAGCTGCGCCGGATGGCCCGCAACCGCCGCACGGTGATCTTCACGTTGATCCTGCCGGCGGTGTTCTTCCTGCTCTTCGGCACCAGCGGCGACCTGAGGACCCAGCGCGCCGGCGAGGGCAACGTCACCGGGTACATCCTGGTCAGCATGGCCGTGTACGGCGCCATGCTGGCCGCCACCAGCGGCGGCGCGATGGTGTCGCTGGAACGCGCGGCCGGCTGGTCGCGGCAGCTGCGGCTGACCCCGCTCAAGCCGATCGCCTACATCGCCACCAAGCTGAGCCTGGCGATGGTCATCGGCGCGATCTCGGTGACCGTCGCCATGGTGGTCGGCGCCTTCGCCGGCGCCGAGCTGCCCCTGCACGCCTGGATCGAGTGCGGCCTGCTGGCCTGGGTGTGCTCCCTGGTGTTCGGGGCGTTCGGGTTGTTCATGGGATACCTGCTGCCCAGCGAGAACGTCATGCAGATCCTCGGGCCGGCCCTGGCCGTGCTGTCCTTCGCGGGCGGGCTGTTCGCCCCGGTCGACACCTTCGGCCACACCTTCGCCACGATCGCCAAGTTCACCCCGGTGTACGGCGTCGGCGAGATCGCCCGCTACCCGCTCGTGCACGACGGGAACCTGTGGATCGCCGCGCTCAACGTGATCGCCTGGACCGCGGTGTTCGCCGGCGGCGCGATCTGGCGGTTCCGCCGCGACACCGCCCGGGTCTGATCGGGTACTAGGTTCACATCCATGAGGCCTTGGCGGCACGGCTGGATCTTCGCGGCCGCGTGGTTGTTCTACCTCAACGAGAACCTCACCGCGTTGTGGCGAAGCCCGGACGGCTGGGCCCGTGACCTGGGCCTGGCCGCCCTGGCCGGGTTCGCGGCGGCCTACCTGGGCGGCGTCTCCCTGCTGCGCCGGCTGCGCCTGAGCGAGCACGACAGCACCGGCGCGGTCTGGGCCGGCGGCCGGCGGATCACGACCCGGGCCTGGCTGGTGCTGCTGGCCATGCTGGCGCTGTTCGCGCTGCAGATCCCGGCCGCCGGCTTCCACGCCCTGCCCTGCATCACCTACATCGCCGCCACCGCGGCGATGGCCCTGCCGATCGCCCAGGGCGGGCCGTTCGTCGTGGTCCTGGTGGTCGGCACGGAACTGCTGGCCCGGCTGACCACCGGCTGGGAGGACAACGGGTACGGGCTGGCCGCGCTGCTCGGCGGCCTGGCCAGCTACGGGATCCGGCTGGCGGCCGAACGGCAGCGCCGGCTGGCCGCCACCCAGGAGGAACTGGCCGAGCTGGCCGTGCAGAACGAACGCAACCGCATCGCCCGCGACCTGCACGACATCCTGGGCCACTCGCTGACCGTGGTGACCGTGAAGGCCGAGCTGGCCCAGCGGCTGCTCGACGTCGACCTGGACAAGGCCCGCTCCGAGCTGCGCGACCTGGAGAGCCTGGCCCGCGACGCGCTCGCCGACGTCCGCTCCACCGCCCTGGGGGTACGCGGCATCTCGCTGCCCGGGGAGATCGCCGCCGCCCGGGAGGCCCTGGCCGCCGCCAACGTCGACGCCGCGCTGCCGGGTGCGGCCGACGAGGTGCCGACCCGGGTGCGGGAGCTGTTCGCCTGGACGATCCGGGAGGCGGTCACCAACATCGTCCGGCACGCCAAGGCCACCCGGGCCGAGGTGCGGCTCGGCCCGGACAGCGTGGAGATCCTCGACGACGGGGTGGGCCCGGTCCATCCCGCGTCCGACGGGCAGGGCCTTCCCGGCCTGCGCCGGCGGGCCGAACAGCTGGGCGGGACGCTCACCGTGGGCGCCCGCGAGGACAGACCCGGCTTCCGGGTACGGGTGGAGGTGCCCTCATGATCCGTCTGCTCCTCGCCGACGATCAGGCCCTGGTCCGGGGCGCGATGGCGGCTCTGCTGGACATGGAGCCCGACCTGAAGGTGGTGGCCGAGGTCGGCCGCGGCGACGAGGTGGTCGACGCCGCGCTGGCCCAGGGCGCCGACGTGGCGCTGCTGGACGTGGAGATGCCCGGCCTGGACGGCGTGGCCGCGGCCCGGGCCCTGCGCACCGCCGCCCCGGGCTGCCGGGTGCTGATGGTGACCACGTTCGGGCGGGCCGGCTACCTGAGACAGGCGATGGCCGCCGGGGCCAGCGGGTTCATCGTGAAGGACACCCCGGCCCGGCAGCTGGCCGACGCGGTGCGCCGGGTCCACGAGGGCCTGCGGGTGGTCGACCCCGCGCTGGCCGCCCAGTCCCTGGCCCAGGGCGACTCGCCGCTGACCGAGCGGGAGACCGACGTGCTGCGCGCGGCCCGCGACGGCGGCACGGCGGCCGACATCGCCCGGGACCTGTCGCTGTCCGAGGGCACGGTGCGCAACCACCTGTCGTCGGCGATCGGCAAGACCGGCGCCCGGACCCGCGCCGAAGCCGTCCGCCTGGCCCTCGATAACGGCTGGTTGCTCAGCTGAAGAAGTTCTGACCCGCTTTTTTGGTTACAACCAGTCAGCAACCGTGAGTGACCACTAGCTGCACCCTCCGCAACGAAAAGTTCCCTCCTGTCAGCCGGTAAGCGGCGACGACGACGAGGGGGAACCAGCCATGACCGCAGCCAACACCGTCACCCGCGCCCAGGAGAGCCTGATCCGCGACAACATGGCGCTGGTCGGGCACATGGTCCGCGAGATGCTCTTCAAGGTGCCGGCCCACGTGCACCGCGACGACCTCGCCTCGGCCGGCTACGCCGCGCTGGTCACCGCCGCCCAGGGCTTCGACCAGACCCGGGGCATCCCGTTCGGCCGCTTCGCCGCCATGCGCGTCCGCGGCGCCATGCTCGACGAGCTGCGCTCGATGGACTGGGCCACCCGCTCGGTCCGCTCCCGCGCCCGCCGCGCCGAGACCGCCCGCCAGGAGCTGAGCGCCAAGCTCGGCCGCACCCCGACCCAGCCCGAGCTGGCCGAACTGCTCGGCGTCGGTGTCAGCGAGCTCGTCGCCGCCGACGACGACGTGCAGCGCGCCGCCGTGCTGTCCCTGCAGGGCTTCACCACCGGCACCGCCGAGGACATGGTCACCGAGTCGTCCCTCAACCCCGAGGAGATGCTGCTGCACCGCGAGCGCATCGGCTACCTGCACGACGCCGTCGCCGTGCTGCCGGAGCGCCTGCGCTTCGTCGTCGAGGCGTCGTTCCTGCAGGAGCGGCCGTTGTCCGAGGTCGCCGCCGAGCTGGGCGTCACCGAGTCACGCGTCTCGCAGCTGCGTACCGAAGCCCTCGCCCTGCTCAAGAACGGCCTGGCCACGCACATGGAGCAGCAGGAACACGCCACCGGCAAGGACGGCGTGGTCGCCCGCCGCCGCGCCGCCTACGCCGCCCAGATCGCCGGCCGCAGCACCATGGCCTCGCGCCTGGCCGTCACCGACATCACCGGCGTGCAGATCACCCGCGCCGCCTGAGCCACTCCTCGAACGCCTCGACCACCAGCGCGTGGTCGTCGGCCTGAGGCAGACCCGACACCGTCACCACACCCACCACCCCCGCACCGGGCACCCGCACCGGGAACGCGCCACCATGCGCGGCGTACTCGGCCGGATCAACACCCATGCCGGCGTCCAGGTCCTGACCCTTGGCGGCCAGCCGCCGGCCGACCAGGAACGACGACGCCCCGTAGCGCTCCACCACCCGCACCTTCCGGGCGATCCACTCGTCGTTGTCGGCCACCGTCCCGGCCAGCGCCGCGTGGAACAGCTGCTGACGACCCCGCCGGATGTCGATCGTCACCGGCAGCCCCCGCCCGGTCGCCAGCTCCACCAGCAGCGAGCCCAGCGACCACGCGTCCGCGTGCTCGAAGCGGGGCAGGACGAGCCGCTGCTCCTGCTCCTCCAGCCGGGCGATCAGGCCGCTCAGGTCGTCGCTCATGGGGCATTCATACCACCCGTGATCTTCGCGATCACCGCCGCCGATAGTGTCGCACCCGTGCGCGTCGCGACCTTCAACCTGCTGAACGGGCGATCCCTCAGCGACGGCGAGGTGCACGCCGAACGCGTCGCCGCCTCGGTCGCCGACCTCGACGCCGACATCCTCGCCCTCCAGGAGGTCGACCGCGCCCAGCCCCGCAGCGGCCTGCTCGACCTCACCGCCATCGCCGCCGAGGCCCTCGGCGCACCCACCCACCGCTTCGCCGCCGCGGTCGCCGGCACCCCGGGGGAGACCTGGCGGCCCTGGCGCAGCGAGGAGGACGACGCCCACCCCCTCTACGGCATCGCCCTGATCAGCCGCTGGCCGGTGAGCCAATGGCAGATCACCCGGCTGCCCGGCGCCCCGGTCCGCTCCCCGGTCTGGATCCCCGGCCGCGGCCCCATCCTGCTCAAGGACGAGCCCCGGGTGCTGATCGCCGCCGTCATCGACACCCCCGCCGGCCCGCTCACCGTCGGCAACACCCACCTGTCGTTCGTGCCCGGCTGGAACGTCCGCCAGCTCCGCCACGCCGTCCGCGCCCTGCGCGCGCTACCCGCGCCCCGGCTGCTGATCGGCGACCTGAACATGCCCGGCGGGCCGGTCCGAGCGTTCACCGGCTGGCGGAGCCTGGCCAAGCTCCCCACGTACCCCAGCCCCTCGCCGAAGGCGCAGCTCGACCACATCCTGCTCGACCCGCGCGGCGGCGGCCGGCTCGGCGAGGTCGTCGACGTGCGCAACCCGCACGCCGGCATCTCCGACCACCGCCCGCTGCTGGTCAACGTGCGGCAGCCCGGCCTCTGACGCCTGCCTCTGAGACCGGGTCCCTAGTCGTCCAGGGTCTTCAGGAAGACATGCTCCAGGCCGTCCTCCGGGTCCCACTGCTCACCGATCTTGCGGAAGCCGAACTTCGCGATCGTCGCCAGGGAGCCCCGGTTGTCCGGGCGGACGCTGGCCCGCACCGCACGTACCCGGTCGTCGCGCGCGGCCCGGGCGATCAGCGACCGGGCCATCGCGGTCGCGTAACCCCGCCGCCAGAAGGCCGGATCCACCGAGTACGCGATCTCCACGGTCCCGTTCTCGTCCGGCGGACCGTGGAAGCCGCCGTGCCCGACCACCTGGCCGGTCTCCGCGTCCAGCGCCGCCCGCGCCACCCATTCGGCGGCCGCCGGGTTCTTGCTGATGTCGTCGCGCCGCACCCGCCACAGCCAGGCCTCGTCGGCCAGGAACTGCGACAGCGGCGTTCCGGCGGCGGCGCCGGCGGCCACCAGGTCACCGTGGATCAGGGCGGTCATGGCAGCGGGGGAGAGCTGCACAAAACGTACTTCTGGCACCAAGGCATGATCACACGGAGTGGCCGCCGTACCCAAATCGCTCTTTGGTTGTGCACAACTTGATTGTGGGCTATCGTTTCCGGCGTGGCCGACACCGGACTGGAACAGATGCTCTGCTTCGAGCTCTACAACGCCTCCCGCGCCATCACCTCGGCCTACCGTCCGGCCCTCGACGACCTCGGCCTCACCTACCCCCAGTTCATCGCCCTGGTCGTCATCTGGAAGCGGGGGAGCGTCACCGTCCGCGACCTCGGCGACGCCCTGCGCCTCGACAGCGGCACCCTCTCGCCCCTCCTCAAGCGCCTCGAAACCGCCGGCCTGGTCACCCGCACCCGCGGCACCACCGACGAACGCACCGTGACCATCACCAGCACCTCACTCGGCGACTCGTTGAAGGAACGCGCCCGCGACCTTCCGCACCGGCTGGCCTGCGCCCTCGGCGACCTCGGCATCACCCTCGACGAAGCCACCCTGCTGCACCACCTGCTGAGCCGCATCAGCAGTTCCGCACGCACCCTCACCATCTGAAAGGGGCACCCATGTCCGCGCTCTACACCGCATCCGCCACCGCCACCGGCGACGGCCGCTCCGGACACACCCGATCCAGCGACGGCGTCCTCGACCTCGACCTGGCCGTGCCCAAGGAGATGGGCGGACCCGGCGGCGCTCTCACCAACCCCGAACAGCTCTTCGCCGCCGGCTACGCCGCCTGCTTCCACGGCGCCCTCAAACTCGTCGCCCGCAAGCACAACGTCGACCTCACCGACACCGCCATCACCGTCGACGTCGGCATCGGCCCCAAGCCCGACGGCACCCCCGGCTTCATCCTCAACGCCGCCATCGAGGCCGAACTGCCCAACGTCGACCCGGCCAAGGCCCAGGAACTGCTCGAGCAGGCCCACCAGGTCTGCCCCTACAGCAACGCCACCCGCGGGAACATCGAGGTCAAGCTCGCGGTCGCGTAGCTCAGGGCCCTGCTCTTACCGGTCAGCCCATCGCTTTACCAGTCAGCCTGTTGCTTTTCCGGTCAGCCCGTTGCTTTTCCCGTCAGCCCGTTCAGCGCGCGGTTCGTCCGGTTCGCCCGGACGGCCGCGCGCTGCTGCGCCGCCGTCACCTCGATGTAGTTCTGCGACGTGGTCAAGGACGCGTGCCCCAGCAACCGCATGATCTCCGACGCGTTCGCCCCGTCCTCAGCCAGCCGCGTCGCGAACGTATGACGCAAAGCATGCAGCTGAGCACCGCGGGGGACCCGATCGTTGACACCCGCCCGCCGGTAGGCCGACGACACCAGATACTGCAACCCGCCCCGCTTCAGCGCCTCGCCCTCGTGGTCCACCAACAGGGCTTTCTCGGTGCGGGTGGCCCTCAAGGCGCGGCTCGCCAGGTACGCCTCGATCACAGCGTCCAGCTCCGGCTCGATCGGCACCGTACGCGGCCGGCCACCCTTACCGGCCACCTCGACCCGCCGCTCACCCGGGCGCCCCACGAAGCTTCCCGTCCGCAGCCCCAGCAGCTCGGACAACCGCAGCCCCGCACACAACGCCAGCGCGATCACCACCAGGTCCCGCTCCGGCCACGGGTTGCGCTGACGCTGATCCGGGACGGCCACCGCGGTGAGCAACTGCTCCGGGGTGTCCTCGCCACGCAACGGCTTGGGGGAGGGCAGCGCCACCCGCGGCTTGTCGACCGCCGACATCGGGTTGCCCGCCACCACGCCCTCGGTCACCAGGAATGTGAAGAACGCGTTCCAGCTCGACCAGGCCCGGTAGACGGAAGCGGGGGCGCGGGTGGCGGCGAACTTCGCGAAACCCGAACGGAGCAGGCGGGGGGAGAGGTCGTCAATCCGATTCACGTTCGGCAGGTGGGCGAGGACCAGGGTGAGATCGCGGCGGTACGCCTGAAGCGTGTGCACGGACGGCTTGCGGACCGCGCGGGCGGCTAGGAACTCCTCGACGAGCGTGATGACCGGTTCCTGCTGCATAAGACATATTATGCACTATTTGTGCGCTTTACTGCCAGTACTGGCGCTCGAATTTGTCTTGTCGTCGGGTGGCTACTTTGCGTTAAGTGAGGTGGCGCTTGTGCGCGCCTGTGGATAACGATCGAGAACGTCACATTTGCGGGCTACAGTCACGCCCACCCAGAGGGGTGGGGGCGGTGGCGGTGCGCGCGCGGAAATCAAGATCGACTTCGGCTCGCCGTCGACTGCGCGCGCGTTCACCACGGCGGCCCGTTCGGCATCCTGGGTTTGTCGGCACTGGGGGCCGACGGGCCTTGGATCAGATAAGCCGAGGCGTAGCGAGCGTTCTGGGGCAGCCTCTGGTCGGCGCCCGCCTTGCCGGTCAGGTGAGTTCGGCGCGAGCGTGGTGGCGGTTGCCCGCCGGTCAGGTGTTCTCGGGGTCGGCGATCGCGGCGTAGGGCAGTCCCAGGGCCGGCGGCCGGTCGGGGTGGTAGCGAGGCGGTATGACACCGGCGGCGGGACGGGGTGGGATCGCGCGGGAGGGTGAGTGGGCACGGGTGTGGAGGCGTCGCCGGAGGCGAGCCGACCCTCGGCGGGAGCTGCGGTCTGTACCGACCGCCCGGCTACGACCTCGGTGTTATCTCTTCCAGGTAGGTGTAGGCCTCGTCGAGGAGGGTGCGCCAGGCTTCCTCGCCGGCGTCGTAGGGCATTTCGACCCATTCGCGCATGATCTTGCCGGCCATGGTCATGCGGGTGGCGGCGCCGGTGGATTCGAGGGTGTCGGCTCGGGTGGCGGGGATCTTGACCATGAGGTTGCCGGCGTGGTTGACGAGGCCGAAGATCTTGCCGCGGACGCGCAGGCCGATGGTGGAGAACATGCGGCCCCAGTCGACGCCGGGGCGCTGCAGGTAGGGGTCGGCCAGGGCCTCCAGGCGTTTGTCGCCGCGTTCGGCCGCTTCGTGATCGATCGCCATGCGGTCAGTGTGCCTCAGGGGGCCGCTCCCGAGAGCAGGTTGACATAATATACATTATCGACCTGGACGATGGTCGATCTTTTACCGCTCCAGGAGCGCGTTCAGGGTGGTACGGCTGGTGGCGGCCATGACGGGGTTCGTGTCGGCGTAGTACCAGAGGGCGCCGATGGCCTGGACCACGGCCCAGCCGCGGCCGCGGTGCCAGGCGTCGTCGTCGGCGCCGAGCGCGTCGCGGAAGGTTCGACGCTCGGCGTGGTCGAAGAGATTCCAAGCGGGCATGTGGTCGACGGCGGGGTCGCCGGCGCAGACGGCGCCGAGGTCGATGACGGCGTGCAGGTGGTGGTCGCGGACGATCAGGTTGCCGGGCATCAGGTCGGCGTGGATCCAGACGTCGGGTCCGGGGTGGGCGGCGGCGGCCAGGCTGGTCCGCCAGATGTCGGCGAGGCGGGCGGTGTCGGTGAGGTGGCGGCTCCGGTCGAGGCTGTGGCGTACCCATTCGTCCTGGCGGTGGAGCGGGCCGCCGCGGGAGTGGCCGTTCCAGGTCTCCCCCTTGGTGTCGACGCGGTGGATCGCTCGGACGACCTCGGCCAGGTGGGTGGGGTCGATGTCGTGGGTGGTCGCGGTGCGTCCGTCGATCCAGGTGTACGCGGTCCAGTAGCCTTCGTACCCCTCCCCTGGCTCGCCGAGCGCGAGTGGCGTGGGGAGGGCGACCGGGACGTGGGGTTGCAGGCGGCGGGCGTGGTCCTGTTCGCGGCGCAGCGGTTCGGGGTGGGTGACGGGCTGCAGGGGGAAGCGGAGGACGATGTCGTCGCCGAGGCGGTAGAGGGCGTTGACGGTGCCGTGTGAGGTGACCGGGGTGATGGGCCGGTCGCGCCAGTGCGGGAGCTGGTGGGCGACGAGCGCGGCGACGGTGGTGGCGGGGATGTCGGCTTGTCCGGCGTGCATCTTCACGACGGAGAGGGTGGCATGGGCGGGGTGCGGTGGCTGACCGGGTTTCTCGATGCGCAGGATCGGTCGGCGGAGGATTTCTGGTGTGCGGTGACCGGGTCGTCGTTGTCGGCGCGGCGCGGTGGTGGGCGGTTCGCGACGCTGGTTCCGGCTGATGGGGATGCTTATCTGCGGGTGCAGGTGACCTCCTCCCCCGGGCCGGCGTCGTGTCATCTGGATCTGCACGGGTCTCCGGTGGTTCCGCCGGGCGGGCGGCTGGTGTTCGCCGAGGGGGGTCTGTCGGTGTACCGCTCCCCCGCTGGAGCGCGGTGAGGGGCTTGCGCTTCGGGTGTTGATGCAGCGTACGGGCGGGCCGGCGGCCGGTATGCATCTGGATTTCGCCGCCGAGGATGTGGCGGCGACGGTGGCGCGGCATGTGGGGCTGGGCGCTTCGGTGGTGCGGCGGGTGCCCGGTCAGTGGACGACGTTGCGGGATCCGGCGGGGCGCGAGTACTGCGTGACGGCCCGGTCCCCGGGTTTGTCGTAGCCGGGTGGTAGAACATAGCGCGTTGGAACAGGCGTACGAAACTGGAGGCGGTATGGGTCTGTCGGAGGACGATGTCCGGGTGGTCCGTGAGGGGCTGGCGGCGGGCCGGAAGCCGAAGGTGGTGTTCACCGAGTCGGCGGGGCAGATCGCGGGTCAGCTGGGTCAGGTGGTGGGGCTGACCGATCCGGCGGAGTCGGATGACTATGTGGTGGTGAAGTTCGGGCGCGACGAGTTGCCGTTCTCCCCCGCCGATCTGGGGATCGCGCCGAAGGGTGCGACGCCGGCGCCGCGGAAGAAGGCTCCCGAGCCGGCCGGCCCGCAGGGGCCGCCGATTCTGCAGGAGGCGCCCGCGCGTCGGCCCGACCCGCCCGCTCCGGCGCGGGAAGCTGAGGTGGTGACTGAGACGGTTCCGGCTCCGCGGAAGGCGACGCGGGCGGCCAAGGCGAAGGCCCCGGCGGGTCTGACGGTGACGTTGGCGTACGCCGAGGGTGAGTGGCTGGTGTCGGCCGCGCAGGGGGCGAAGGTGCTGGCGAAGCCTTATGTGATCAAGCCGGTTGAGGCGATGCGGATGGTGTCGCTGGTGGATGTGCCGGGTGTGCAGGAGGCGGTCGAGCTGATCGTGTCGGCCGAGCGTAAGGAGGCCGAGCAGGAGGCGGACCGGTTGCGGGCGCAGCTGGCCGAGATCGAGTCGCGGCTCGCGGAGCTGCGCGACGCGGGGTGAGCGAGCCGGTCTGGCGGGCGCCGCTGTTGTGGCGGTTCCTGCTGCATTTCGCGCGGGCGCTGGTGTTTCCGTTGTGCCGGTTGCGGGTGTCGGGGCCGGCGCCGGTGGGTCCGGTGATCCTGGCGGTCAATCATGTGAGCCCGATCGACCCGGTGGTGATGATGGCGGCGTGTGCGCGGGCGGGCGTGGCGCCGCGGTTCATGGCGACCGGTGGGGTGTTCCGGGCGCCGGTGCTGGGGTCGATCATGCGGGCGTGCGGGCACATCCGGGTCGATCGGCGTACGGCGCGGGTGGCCGAGGCGTTGCCGGCGGCCGCGGCGGCGTTGAAGGCGAACTCGACGGTGCTGGTGTATCCGGAGGGGCGCATCGGGCTGGATCCGTGGATGTGGCCGGAGCGTGGGAAGACCGGGGTGGCGCGGATGGCGGCGTTGTCCGGGGCGCCGGTGGTGCCGGTGGCGCAGTGGGGCACCCACGCCGTGATGCCGTATGTGGCTCCGCGCCGCCTGCTGCGTTCTTTGGCGTACGCGGTGACGCGTCGCCCGGTGGTTCAGGTGCGGTTCGGGGAGCCGGTCGACCTGTCCGGGGTGTCCGGCCCGTCGGGGGCTCAGGTGCAGCGGGCGACGCGGCTGATCGTGGAGGGCATCGACGCGGCGCTGGCGCCGTTGCGGGCCGGTGAGATGCGCACGCCGGCGTTCGTGGACCGGACCCGGCCGGTGGACATGACTAGGGTGCGGCGGCGCCCATGACGGCCAGGTAGCTCCAGCTGTCATCGTCGTCGTGGTGGGTGCCGTGCAGGGTCAGTCCGGTGCCGGTGAGCAGCAGGGCCAGGTCGGCCGGGGTGTAGCAGCGCAGCCGCTGGCTGTAACGCCGGTCCGGGCGGGCGGTCTCCCACCAGGTGTCGGTGGCGACGCAGGCGCGCTGGTCGAAGGTGAACAGCCGGTCCAGCTCGTGCGGGTAGCCGTCGCCGGGCCGGGCGTCGCGGTGCTCGCGGACGCCGTGCTGGGCGGCCCAGTCGAACGGGTTGTAGACGTCGATCAGGGCGACGCCGCCGGGTGTCAGCCAGCCGGCGATGCGGGTGAGCAGGCGCCGCTGGTCGTCGTCGGCGCCGACGCCGAAGCCGTCCCAGTAGGCGACGACGTCGAACGGGCCGCCCGGGTCGGTGGTGTAGAAGTCGCCGCGCACCAGCGTCACCCGGACCCCGTTCTCGCCGGCCAGGCGCGGGGTGTGGTCGGCGCGGGCGCCGAGCTCGACCGCGGTGACGTCGTGCCCGGCCAGGGCGGTGGCGACGGCCGCGCCGCCGTAGCCCGATCCGAGCTCGAGCACCTTGCGTGGCCCGTCGCCGGTGTGGGCGCGGATGCGGCCGGCGCGTTCCCGGTCGTCGTCGCTGACCACGGCTTCCGCCCCGCCCCACCAGGCGCCGGTCCGCGAGTAGAACTCCTCGACCCAGTCCATGGTCACCAGCCCGCCGCCTTCCTGATCGCCGCCGCGACGCCGGCGACCGGGCGGTCACCGGCGTCGACGACGAAGTCCTCGGTGCCGGCCCGTTCGAGAATCGCGTCGAGCTCTCCCGACCGGTCCAGGTGCCAGCGCAGCCCCGCGTCGTCGCCGGTGTGCCGGCGGATCAGCCGGTCGCGGACGGTGGCCAGGTCGACCCGCAGCCGGCACACCCGCAGCGGCAGGCCCAGGGCCGCCTGGTAGTCGTCGCGTTCGTCCCGCTCCTCGATGACGCCCGCCACCACGAGGCGTCGTGCTCCGGCCTCGCGGAAGTTCGCGGCGACGGCGGCCAGGTTCCGCAGCGCCAGGTCGCTGCGGAACGGGTCGCCGGGCGGGCTGGGCCACGCCCGCCGGAGCCAGTCCATGTCGATGACCGCGTGTGGCACCTCGTCGCCGGCCAGCAGGTCACCGAGCGCGTCGGCCGTGGACGTCTTGCCCGACCCCACGGTGCCGTTGATCAGCAGAGCTTCCACGGGGCCGAATCATAGTGATCGGCGTCCATCGGATTTTCCGGGGCCGGGCCCGGCGGTACGGTGTCCGGGTGCCGCAGCCGTACGAGTCGGAACAGCCGTTGCCCGGGGGTTTTGTCAGCGACGCGGTGCTGGCCGGCGGCACGGTGCGCAAGCCGCCGCCGCGCGATCCGGAGTTCGTCCGCGGGCTGCTGCGCCACTTCGAGGAGCACGGGTGGGACGGCGCGCCGCGGTTCCTGGGAACCGATGACCGGGGCCGCGAGGTGCTCGCTTTCGTCGACGGGGTCGTGCCGTGGCGCCCGAAGGACGAGCCGCCGTCGATCCGGTCGGAACGGGGCCTGGCCGCGGTGGCCAGGCTGGTGCGCCGGTTCCACGACCTGACCGCGGGTACGGAGCTCGCCGGCCGTCACGAGGTGGTGTGCCACAACGACCTGTCGCCGAGGAACACGGTCTACCGGGAGACGGGCGGGCGGCTGCTCCCGGTGGCGTTCATCGACTGGGACATCGCCGGGCCGGGCGAGCGGATCCACGACGTGGCCCACGTGTGCTGGCAGTACGTGGGGCTGGGCCCCGGTGTCGCGGACGCCGCGGCGGCGGGCCGGCTGGTGCGGGTCATCGCCGACGCCTACGGCCTGGCCGACCGGTCCGCCCTGATCGACACGGTGCTGTGGTGGCAGGACCGGTGCTGGCGTGGCATCGAGGCCGCGGCCGGGGCCGGGGAGCCCGCGATGGTCCGGCTCCGTGAGCTGGGGACGGTGGACGTGGTTCGTGCCGCCCATGACTGGACCCGCGATCACCGTGATCTGCTCCGGTCGGCGGTAGGTGCCAGGGACTGACACCTACGTGGGGCAGGATCGGGTCGTGCCGAAGACTTCCGCCCGACTGCTGGCGCTGTTGTCGTTGCTGCAGACGCGGCGGGACTGGCCGGGGATGCTGCTCGCCGAGCGGCTCGGCATCAGCCTCCGCACGGTGCGGCGGGATGTGGATCGGCTGCGGGAGCTGGGCTACCCCATCAACGCGGTGAAGGGCCCGGACGGCGGTTACCGGCTCGGCGCGGGCACCGAGCTGCCGCCGTTGCTGTTCGACGACGAGCAGGCCGTCGCGCTGACCGTGGCGTTGCAGATCGCGGCCACCACCCCGGGCAACGGGACCGGGGAGGCGGCCGCGCGGGCGCTGCACACGGTGCGGCAGGTGATGCCGTCGCGGTTGCGGCACCGGGTGAACGCCCTTCAGGTCACGGCGGTCGAACGGCCCCGCGGCCCGGCGGCGGCGGCCGGTGTCGACGGTGAGGTGCTGCTGGCGGTCAGCGCCGCCGTGCACGCCCGTGAGGTTCTGCGGTTCGGCTACGGCGCCGGCCCGGATCGCCCGCCCCGCCGGGCCGAGCCCCATCACGTGGTGACCTGGGACGGCCGCTGGTACGTGGTCGCCTGGGATCTCGACCAGGCCGGCTGGCGGACGTTCCGCGCCGACCGGATGGCCCTGCGCACCCCGAACGGGCCGCGTTTCGCCCCGCGGGAGCTGCCCGGCGGCGACGTGGCCACCTTCGTCACCGGCGTCTTCCGTGGCTCACCGGACGGGTCGGGCCGGTGGCCGTGCCGGGGCACGGTGATCCTGGACCGGCCCGCCGCCGAGGTGGCCCGCTACACCCGTGACGGCATCGTCGAGGCGCTCGACGACGGGCGGTGCCGGCTCACCGACGGTTCCTGGTCGTGGCCCAGCCTGGCCGCCGCGTTCGCCCGCTTCGACGCCGGCATCGAGGTCGTCTCCCCCGCCGAGCTGACCGACGCGTTCGCGCGGCTGGCCGCCCGTTTCGCCGGGATCGCGTCGGCCGGGTGAGCGCCGCCGGTCAGGGCCGCAGGGCCAGCTTGCCGGCCGTGGACCGCGCGGCCAGGGCGCTCAGCGCCTCGCGGCCGTCGGCGAGCGGATACGTGGTGGGCCGGCCGGGGCCCAGCACCCCGGCCGCGAGGAGGCCGGACAGCTCACCCATCACCGCACCGAAGATCGACGGCGCGGCCTGGATCAGCACCGTCTGCCCGGCGTCGACCCGGCCCAGCGGTCTGAGCCGAGCATGCGGTAGCAGTGGGCGAACAGCTCTCGCCGGAACGGCTCGGTGGCCTCGGTGAAGCCGGCGCGGTCAGGCACCGGGCGTCATCGCTGCTGGGCGCGCTGGCGCAGGTAGGCCAGGACGGCCTCGCGGGTGGTGCGGACCCCGAACAGGGCGCGGGCCTCGGCGATGCGGCGGTTGGCGGTGCGCAGGCTGAGGTATTCGGCGGCGGCGGCCGCGGCGATGGTGTCGCCGGCGGCCAGGCGGTCGAGCAGGGCGCGTTGTTCGGGTACGAGGTCGGCGATCGCGTCGCCGGGTTCGGGGCCGGGGCCGTGCTGCACGGGGCCGAGCCGGGTGAGGTCGTCGACCAGGGCCCGGCCCAGGGGGGATTCGCCGTCGCAGATCGCGACGATGCCGGCGCCGCGGGCGGCGGCGAGCACACAGAGTTGCAGGGTGTCCTGGTCGGTGATCCGGCCGTGCAGGATGAGCCGGTCGGGGGCGTCCCACGCCTGTTGCGGCAGGGCGAACCCCTCCTGGGCCTGCCAGCCGTCGCGGACCATGCGCCGCAGCACGGCGTCGGCGTCGGCCCCGGAGGCCACCACGTGGCGGGGCGCGTCGGGCTGTCGCGTCACCTGCTGACCTCCCCTAGGTCGTTCGCGAAGGCGAGAGCGGCCGCTTCGGTACGGGTCCGGGCGCCCAGCTTGCGCATGCCGGCGCGGATGTGGGTGTCGACGGTCTCGGCCGAGATGCCCAGCTGCCCGGCTATCCGGCGGGTCGGTTCGCCCGCCGCGACCAGGCGCAGCACGTCGGCCTCGCGGTTGGTGAGTTTGCTGCCGGAGCGGGGGCTGCGCACGTCGCGTTGCACGTTGTGCCGGCGCAGGCCGCGGCGGGCCCGGCCGGCGAGGACGGTCAGCCCGGCCGCGTCGGCGAGTTTCTCGGCGGTCAGCAGCGCGTCGACGGCCCGGCCGGGGGTGGTCTCGTGCAGGCCGGCGGCGAGCAGGCAGCGGATCTGTTCGCGCAGGGCGGTCGGGGTCCAGGCGTCGGCGGCGGCGGCGAACCCGGTGCCGGTGGCCCAGGCGAGCAGGGTGCGGCGGGCCGCGGCGGGCACGTGTTCGGGGATGGGCGGGGCGTCGCGGGCGCCGAGGTCGTGCCCGGCCCAGCGGGACGTGATCGCGGCCAGCCCGCCCAGCAGGCCCTGACCGCCGGGGTCGGCCGTGGCCCGGTCGGGTTGCCCGTCGAGCCAGGCGGCCTCCCGGGACACCCAGCCGGTGGCCGGATGGTCGGGGGCGTCGCCGAGGCGGGCGCGGGCCGCGGCGAGCAGGCCGGTGTCGGCCTCGACCAGGGCCACCGCGGCGGTGGCGTAGGCGCGGGCGTCGTCGGGCAGGGACCGGTCGGCGAGGTTGGCGGCGCGGCGCTGCACCTCGTCGGGGTCGCCGGGAGCGTTCCCAGGGCCGAGCGGAGGCGCGCCGTGCAACGCCAGGGCCCAGTCGGCGGCGGCCAGGAACCGGGTCTCCCAGCCGTAGGCCAGGTCGGCCCGGCAGGTCTGGGCGGCGGTGCGGGCGGCGGCCGCCGACTCGGTGAGCCGCCCGTCGGCGGCGAGCGTTTCCACCAGCTGCCACGCGGCGGCGCGGGCGGCGGGCCGGTCGGCGAGGTCGGCCGCGGCGGCGGCCAGCGCGGTGGCCCACCCGTCGGTGCGGTGCACGGCGTGCACGGCGGCGACCGCGGCGGCCAGGCCCGGAGACGCGGTGGCGGCCAGGGCTCCGGCGCGGTCGAGGGCGGCGGGCGGGTCGAGGGCGAGGTCGGCCAGCAGCAGCACCCGGTCGCGGGCGGCGAGCACCCCGGCGGGGGCGTCGTCGGGGATCCGCCGGACGGCGTCGCGGGCCCGGGCGGGCAGCCCGGCCTGGAGCAGGGCCTCGCCGCGGAGCGCGTCGGCGTCGACCCCGAGGGGTTCGCCGGTGTCGAGCACGGCGGCCGCGGCGCGGGGCCGGCCGGCGGTGAGCGCGGCGTCGGCGGCGGCCACCCGTACCCGGGGATCGATGGCGACCGGGAGGTCGCAGGCGAACAGCAGCAGTTCGGCCCGGTCGCCCCCGGCGGTCGCGTCGGCCGCGGCGAGGGCCCGCCGGAACGCGCCGGCCGGGTCGCCGGCGGCGGCCAGGTGGCGGGCGGCCTCGGCCGGCGGGGTGAGTTCGGCCAGGCGGCGGTGCAGGTCGGTGCGGGCCTCGGCGTCGAGCAGCCCGGCCGCGGTCTCGGCCACGTAGGTGGAGGTGGGTACCAGGCCGTCGCCGGCGTCCCCGACCAGGCCGGCGGTGACCAGGTCGGACGCGCCGGGCCCGAGCAGGGCGGCCGGCGCGGGGCGGCCGAGCAGGCCGAGCGCGGCCAGGGCGGTGCGGGCGGGCCGGGGCAGGTCGGCCAGGGCGGTCGCGATCGCGTACGCCACCTGGTCGATGTCGGCCGCCGGCGCGCCGCGGCCCGCGCCGGCCTGCCGGGCCAGCGCCGAGATCGCGAGGGGGTTGCCGCCGGCCCGGTCGACCACCGCGGCCAGGGCCGGCTCGTCGAGCTGCCCCCCGGCGCGGCGGGCCAGGTCGGTGGCGGCCGCCCGGTCCAGGGGTGGCACGTCGAGCCGGGTCGCGGACGCGAGCACGGCCGGGTCGACGCGGTGGGGGGTGCGCAGCGCGGCCAGGACCCGGCAGTGCCGGGCGATCAGCGGCAGCGCGGCCAGGGTGGCCGGGTCGGCGTACTGCAGGTCGTCGAGCACCAGCAGGCCGCCCTTGACCCGGGACCGGACCGCCTCGGCCAGCAGGTGCACGTCGTGCCCGGGCAGGCGGGCGCGGACGGCGCGGGACAGCGCGAGGGCGGGCACGGTCCGCAGCATGGCCAGGCCGCCCCCGGCGAACACCGGCCCGGGCATGGTCGCCGCGGCCGCGCGCAGGTGGGTGGTGCGGCCCGCCCCCGGCGGCCCGGCGATGATCACCAGGCCGGGTGCGCGCAGACCGGCGACGGCGTCGCCCGCCAGGTCCTGAGGGTCCGCCAACCCTGTCTCCTCCCCCGTCGTGGCACGAACACGGGATCCCCCGGCTCGCCGCCCCTCGTAGGCTGTGCTGCGGTCAGGGCGTTCCCGCCCTGCCGCCGGCCACTCCTGTAAGAAAGGCGATCGGTTGAGCGTGTGGACCACCCCCGCCACAGTTGTGCCATTGTTGCTGACAGTGTGCTCGGCTGACGAGTCGTCGTGACCGGACCGCTATCCGCCCGCCTGGCCACCCTGTGTGACGAGATCGTCGCAGGTGTCGGCCCGGAGGTCGCTGGGCAGGTACGACACGTCGGCGGGCGCCTCCACGAGCCGTTGCGGGTGGCCATCGCCGGGCGTCTGAAAGCCGGAAAGTCGACACTCGTCAACGCGTTGATCGGGCGGCGGGTCGCCCCGACGGCGGTCGGCGAGTGCACCCGGGTGGTCACCCGGTTCCGGTACGGGCCGGCCGACCGGGTCGACGTGGTGTGCCGCGACGGCTCCCGCACGAGCCTGCCGCTGGACGAGGACGGCATGATCCCGCAGCGCCTCGGTGTGCCGGGCGCCCGCGTCGCCTACGTGGACGTGACCCTGACCAGCGAAAAACTGCGCGACCTGACCGTCGTCGACACGCCCGGCCTGGCGTCGAACGACACCCGGATCTCCGAGCGGGCGGCCGAGGCCGTGGGAACGTCGACGGCGCCGTTCGACCTGGACATCGACGCCGACTCCACCGGCGAGGTCGCCGCCGCCGAGGCCGTCGTCTACGTGTTCACCCAGGCGGTGCGGGCCGACGACGTGCGCGCGCTGGAGGCGTTCCGGGCGGCGTCGGCGCGGCTGTCGTCCAGCCCGATCAACGCGCTGGGCGTGTTCGGCAAGGTCGACACCCTGGTCGGCGGGGCCGGCGACCCGTGGCCGGTGGCGGCACCGCTGGCCGCCGATCAAGGACGGCTGCTGGCCCGCACGGTCAGCGAGGTGGTCCCGGTGGCCGGGCTGCTGGCCGAGACCGCCGAGGCCGGCCGGCTCACCACCGCCGACGTCGACGCCCTGCGCGGCCTGGCCGGCTCGGACGACCTGGCGGTCATGCTGGCCTCGGCCGACCTGTTCCGGTCCCGCCCGGCCGGCGTGCCCGCCGAGCGGCGCGAACGGCTGCTGACCCTGCTCGACCTGTACGGCATCGGCTTCGCCATCGCCCAGCTGCGCGCCGACCCGGCCCTGCCCGCCTCCGAGCTGCTGCGGCGGCTGCTGGAGGTCTCCGGGTTCCCGCGGCTGCGGCACACCCTGCAGGACGCGTTCCGGTGGCGCTCCGACGCGATCAAGGCCGGCTGGGCCCTGGCCCGGCTGGAACGCCTGGCCGGGCTCACCCGGTCGCCGGGCGACCGGGAGGCCGTCCGCGACGCCGTCGAACGGGTCCTGCGGGAACCCGACTACCACCGGCTGCGGGTCATCTCCGCCGCCCAGCGGGTGGCCACCGGCGAGGTGGCGCTGCCGGCCGAATGGGAACGGGAACTGACCCGCCTGGCCACCTCCGACGACCCGCGGTGGATCCTGCAGCTGCCCGAGGCGTCGGAGGACACCCTGGCCGACGCCGCGGTGCAGGCCGCCAACCGGTGGCGGGTCTTCGCCGTGGCCGGCGCCGGGCCCGCCCAGTCCCGCGTCGCGCAGATCGCCCACCGCGGCTTCTACCTGCTCAGCAAGCAGGTGCGGCCGTGACCGGGCTCGCCGCCGACCTGGAACGCACGGTCGAGGCCGTCCTGGCCTACGTGCGCAAGCACGACCCCGACGCCGGCGCCGAGCTGGCCGACCTGCGCCGCACCCGGGTCACCCGCCCGTCGATCGTGCTCGTCGGCGAGACCAAACGCGGCAAGAGCTCCCTGCTCAACGCCCTGCTCGGGGTGCCCGGCCTGTCCCCCGTCGACGCCGCCGTGGCCACCAACACCTACCTGCACTTCACCCCGGGCGACCCGGCCGCCCGGGCGGTGCTGCCCGGCGGCGAGACCGTCGAGGTCGACGACCTGGCCGCGTGGGCCACCGGCGAGCAGCGGGCCCGCCGCATCGAGGTCAGCCACCCGGCCCGGCTGCTGCAGTACGTGAGCCTGCTCGACACCCCCGGCGTCGGCGGCCTCGACCCCGCCCACACCGCCGTCGCCCTGGACGCCGTCGACCGGGCCACCGCCCTGCTGTTCGTCGCCGACGCGTCCGCGCCGCTGTCCCGCCCCGAGCTGACCTTCCTGATCGCCGCCAGCGAACGCGTCAACAACGTGGTGTTCGCCCTGACCAAGGTCGACGCCTACCCGGGCTGGCGGCGCATCCGCGACGACAACCAGGCCCTGCTGCGCGCCCACGCCCCCCGGTTCGCCGCCGCGCCGTGGTTCCCGGTCTCCGCCCGCCTGGCCGAACTCGCCGTCGACCGGCCCGCCGCCGACCAGGCCGCCCTGGTCGACGCGTCGCAGATCGCCGGGCTCCAGCACGCCCTGGTCGACCTGGCCGGCCGCGGCCACCAGCTGCAGCTGGCCAACGTGCTGCGCACCGCCCGCGGCGAACTGGCCCGCCTCGAAACCGCCGCCCAGGCCAGGGTCACCGCGGCCGAGGCCGACCCCGAACAGCAGGCGAGGGTACGGGCGGACCGCGCCGCCCTGGCCGCCCGCAAACGCACCGAGTCCCGCCACTGGACCCTGCTGCTGTCCAGCGAGACCCAGCGCGCCCGCGTCGAGGTCGTCGGCAAGCTCCGCACCCGCGTCGCCGCCGTGCAACAGGACGTCACCGCCCGCATCGACGCGTCCCGCCGCGACACCCTGGCCGCACTGCCGCAGGAACTCGACGCCGAGCTGCAGGCCGTCGCGGTCGCCCTGTCACACGACCTGCAGGGCACCTTCCGGCAGGTCGGCGAGACCGTCCTGGCCGAGGTGTTCGACGGCGGCGAACTCGACCAGATGCTGGCCCAGGTCAACGCCGCCCTGCGGCACACCCTGGAGTCGGCGCCGCCCCGCGACGGGTCCGCCGACAACATGCTGATCGCCCTGTCGGCCGGCGGGATCGCGTTCATGGCCGGCCGCGGCGCCATGCTGGGCGCGTCCGTGCTCGGCGCCGGCGGGCTGGCCGCCGGCGGGCTGCTGATCCCGCTCGCCGGGGTCGGGCTGGGCCTGGCCGCCGGCGCCTACGTGCTGTACCGGAGGCGGGTGCAGACCGACCGGCAGCAGGCCCGGATCTGGCTGCGCGACGTGCTCGCCGAGGCCCGGGCGGCACTGTCCGACGAGATCTCCTACCGGTTCACCGACCTGCAGTACGCCCTGTCGGTGGCCGTCGACGACGCGGTCGAACGGCGGCTGCGGGAACTCGACCAGCACATCGCCGACATCGACGCCGCCGCGGCCACCGACGCCGCCGGCCGGGCCCGCCGCCGGGCCGGCGCCCAGCAGGAACGCGACACCGTACGAACCCGGATCAAACAGGTCGACGAGGTCCTGACCAGGGCAGCGGCGCTGACGCCGGCCCCGAAGGAGGAGTCATGAGCGAGCACGAATGGCCGGACCACCACCCCGACGGCCACCAGGGCTTCGAACACGCCGACGACGATCTGAGCGCCCAGCCGGAGGACACCGCCCTGCCGGAACCTCAGGACGACGCCTGGCACATCCCGGACGACGATCCGCCGCACCACGACGACGCCGCCTGGGACGACCACGCGCATCTGCCGGCGGCCGAGGAAGAGTTCGGCGAGCAGCCGGACGCCCACCAGATCCTCGACGACGCGCCGCCCGCCGAGGACGCCGCCGCCGAGGTGTTCCCGCCGATGCTCGACGTCGGGGCGCTGCCCGAACCGGTCGACGGCTGGCCGTGGATCGACACCAGCAGCCTCGGCCTGGCCCACGCCGGGATCGTCGACCACGCCATGATCGACCGGATGCCCGCCCAGGACCCGGCCGAGCTGGCCGAGTACGCCGCCGAGGACCTCCCGCCCGGCGCCGACCCCTGGGCCACCCTCGCCAACTCCGAGGATCCAGCCACCGCGGCCCTCGCGGAGTACTACCGGCCGGGCGAAACCGGCCCTCCCGCCTAGGGTGCGATGATCTGCGCGGCACTCGACCGCGCGGCGCCCCCGGGAGGGCACTTGTCCACGACCGTCACCCCGCCGTCCACCCGGCGGGAACGCACCGGCTGGTACTTCTACGACTGGGCGAACTCGGCGTTCTCCACCACCGTCATCACGGTGTTCCTCGGGCCGTTCCTCACCACGGTCACCGAACTCGCCGCCGGCTGCCGGTTGGGCGCCGACGAGTGCTCCGGACGCGTACACCCGCTCGGCCTCTCGATCGCCGCCGGCTCCTACTACCCGTACCTAGTGTCGCTGTCGGTCTTCCTCACCATCTTCGTCCTGCCGGTGATGGGCGCCGTCGCCGACCGCGCCGCCCACAAGAAACCGCTGCTGGCCGCGACCGCGTTCACCGGCGCCGCCGCCACCGTCGCGATGGCCTTCGTCACCGGCGACCGCTACCTGCTCGGCGGGCTGCTGTTCCTGATCGCCAACATCTCCGGCGGCGCGTCCATCGTCGTCTACAACTCGTTCCTGCCCCGCCTGGCCGGCCCCGACGACCGCGACAAGGTGTCCTCCCGCGGCTGGGCCCTCGGCTACCTCGGCGGCGGCCTGCTGCTCGCCCTGAACCTGGTCGTCGTGCAGACCATGAGCGTCGACGGCGACCCGCAGCGCACCCTCGACCTGGCCCGCTGGTGCATCGTGTCGGCCGGCGTCTGGTGGGGACTGTTCACCCTGCTGCCCCTGCTCTGGCTCAAAGAACACCCCAGCGAGGAGTCCGGCGCCGGCCGGGGCAACGTCCTCACCGACGGGTTCCGGCAGCTCGGCCGCACCATCCGCGGCATCCGGGCGTACCCCCTGACCCTGTTCTTCCTGCTCGCCTACCTGGTCTACAACGACGGCATCCAGACCGTCATCGCCCTGGCCAGCCAGTTCGGCACCGAAGAGCTGCACCTCGAACAGTCCACCCTGATCATCACCATCCTGATCGTGCAGTTCCTGGCGTTCGGCGGCGCCCTGCTGCTCGGAGCCATCGCCGCCCGCGTCGGCGCCCGCAACACCGTCCTGTTCAGCCTGGTGCTGTGGCTGGGCGTGGTCGTCGCGGCGTACTTCATCCCCGAACGCGAACCCGTCCAGTTCATGATCCTCGGCGCCGCCATCGGCCTGGTCCTGGGCGGCAGCCAAGCCCTGTCCCGCAGCCTGTTCGCCCAGCTCATCCCCGCCGGCAAGGAAGGCGAGTACTACGGCTTCTACGAGATCAGCGACAAGGGCACCAGCTGGCTCGGCCCGCTGCTGTTCGGCCTGGTCTTCCAGCTCACCGCCAGCTACCGCCTCGGCATCGTCTCCCTGGTGATCTTCTTCGTCGTCGGCGCCGTCCTGCTCGCCCTCGTCCCCATCCGCCGGGCCATCATCGCCGCCGGCAACACCCCGCCGAGGACCCTGTGACCGGCATCCACATCGACCACGACTCACCCGTCCCGCCGTACGAGCAGGTCCGCCTGGCCATCGCCACCCTGGCCGCCACCGGCGCCTACCCCGCCGGGCACAAACTCCCACCGGTACGCACCCTCGCCACCGACCTCGGCCTGGCCGCCAACACGGTGGCCCGCGCCTACCGCGAACTCGAGCAGGCCGGCCTGGTCGAAACCCGCGGCCGCGCCGGCACCGTGATCACCGCCCTGGCCGCCCGCACCCCCGCCCGCGCCCTGTCCGCCGCCCAGACCTACGTCGCCGCCGTCACCGCCCTGGGCATCGGCGACGACCAGGCGATCGAACTCGTCCGCGCCGCCCTGGACGCCCGCGGGTGACCGGCTGATGCCCTGACTGGTCAGGCAGGGCGGCCGCGCAGGACCAGGATGTGCCACACGTACTTCAACTCCTGCAGCACCTCGGCCGCCGGGCCGAACACCGACCACGCCGCCGGGTCGCGGACCACCGACCGCGCCGCCCGGCCCACCACCTCGGCGTCCAGGAACGGAACCCCGAACCGGGCCGCCACGAACGCCGCCACCTCGGGAGTGACGTCCGTCCGCAGGCCGGCCGGGAACTCGTCCGGGGCGAGCACAAAACCCGGGTGGAACTCCAGCCGCGGCGCCAGGCGGGACAGCAGCGCCCCGGTCGGCGTACCCCGGAAGGACGGGTCGGCCACGACGGCCTGGACCGCGCCGGCCAGCGCCAACCCGCCGTGGACCTGCGCCTCGACATAGTCGTCCAAGGCCCGGCCGGAAGCCGTGCGCGGCTCACCCAGCGCGGCCACCCACGACGACGGTGACGCGGCGGCCAGCCCGAGCGCCCGGCCGGACGACGCCACCGAGTCGAGCAGCGCCCGCCAGACGCCGGCGAACGTGTCGATCGTGCCGACCACCGTCGGCTGCGTGAAACTGTCGCCGTGACTGAACGTGGCCCGCCGCGACACCGCCGGCTCCAGCCGCAGATAGCAGCTGCCGAACCTCGGCGACCCGCCGTCCGGATGCCCGGCCAGGTTCAGCGCCCCGTAGATCGGCCGGCCCACGACCAGACCCGCGTACGCCCCGCCGAACAGCCGCTGCTCCCACACGTCCCGGTCACCGCCGGGGAACGCGGTCAGCCCGCCGTTGGAGATCCGCGTCTCGAACTGGCCGCGGTACACACCCTCGGCGGCCAGCCGCTCCGCCACCGTCGCACCGTCCGCCAGCAACCGGTCCGGGTGGAAACTCACCGTCACCGACGCCGCCGGCACACACGCCGGCACCTCACCGGCCAGGCCCAGCGACCGCACATGGTCGAGGGCCCGGCCGGCCGGCGAGATCACTGCGGTTCGATGGTGTTCGTCGCCAGCAGCACCATCAGCAACGAGCCCAGCACGATCCGGTACGCGATGAACACCTTGTACGAGTGCTTCGCGATGAACTTCAACAGCCACGCCACCGCCAGATAGCCGACGATGAACGACACCACCAGCGCCACCAGCGTGTTCACCCAGCCCACCCCGCTGGCGATATTGTCGTACTCGGTCGCCGTCTGCAGCACCGACGCCGCCAGCAACGCCGGGATGGACAGGAAGAACGACAGCTTCGTCACCGTCACCCGGTCGAGGTCACGCAGCAGACCCGCCGACATCGTCGCCCCCGACCGGGAGATGCCCGGGATCAAGGACAACGACTGCACCACGCCGATGATCAACGTGTCCTTCCACGTCACATCGTCCTCGTGCCGCACCTGGGTGGCCGCATGATCGGCGAACCACATCGCCCCCGACCACAGGATCAGCGCCCCGGCCACGAACCACAGGCTCCGCAACGTCGTCTCGATCGTGTCCTGGAACAACAACCCGATGATGCCGATCGGGATCGACCCCAGGATGATCGCCCACCCGTACCGCCAGTCCGGACTCTCCCGCCCGGACGACGAGAACAAACCCTTCACCCACGCCGCGATGATCCGCGACAGATCCTTACGCAGGAAGATCACCGTGGCCAGCACCGCACCCGACTGGATGATCGCCGTGAACGCGGTGATGTCCGGGTCGTCGATCCGATAACCCAGCAACTTCTCCGCGATGGTCAGATGGCCGGTGCTCGAGATCGGAAGGAACTCCGTCACCCCTTCGATCGCACCCAGCAGCACCGCTTCGACGATGTTCAAGCCTCACCCCGTCCGTGATCCACCCGGCGTACGAGGATATGCCCCGGCCTCACCGCCTTCGCGCCTGGCCCGCGCCGCCGCGATCGTGTACGCCGGGTCACGATCCAGGTTGTGCCGGTCACGGTCGTACCGCCGCGTCGTCCGCGGATCCGCGTGACCCATCGCATCCTGCACATCCTCCAGCGGCACCCCGTACGACCGGGCCGCCGTCGCGAACGCGTGCCGCAACGAATGCGGCGACAACCGCTCCCACGACTCGATCCCCGCCTCCCGCGCCAGCCGCCGCACCAACCGGAACACCGCATGCCGATCCAACCGGTTCCCGGTCGACGTCATGAACAACGGCCCCTCGGCCCGCCCACCCAGATAACCGTCCAGCGCCACACCCGCCGACGACGTCAGCACCCGCCGCCGCGCCCGCCCGCCCTTACCGACGAACCGCACACTGCGATGCCCCCGCTCGAACCCCACATCATCGACGTCCAGGCCGATCAGCTCGGAAACCCGCAACCCCAGATCCGCCAGCACCGTCAGCAACGCCCGCGACCGCGCCCCGTCCCGGTCGGCCGCCGCCAGCAACGCGTCGACCTCCTCCGGCGACAACCCCACCGTCGCCGAATGATCCCGGTCCACCGGCGGCCGATCCGCGCCCGCCACCGGATTCGCCGGCACCGCACCCAGCTTCGCCAGGAACGTGTACCAGCTCGACAACCCCGACAACTTCCGCGCCACCGACGCCGCCGACAACCCCGACGACTCGATCTCCCGCGCGTACGCGTTCACATCCAGGAACGACGCCCGCAACGGCTCCAACTCCCGCCCCGCACACCAGGCCAGCCACGACGCCACATCCCGCCGGTACGCCGACCGCGTGTGCTCCGACAACCGCCGGTTCGCCAGCCACGCCTCGGTCACCTGCTCGGCACTGGACACAGCCGCGAGCGGCCCGGCCTGACGGGGGACGATGTTCACCCGCCGATCTTCTCAGGAACCCACGTGCCATTCCCGCGACAAGCCGACCGCCGACGCGAAATACCGATCGTGGGTGACCACCAGCAACGTCCCCCGATAACGCCGCAACGCCTCCTCCAACACCTCCAGGGCGTCGAAATCGAGGAAATTCGTCGGCTCGTCCAGCAGCAGCACCCGCTCCGGCCGGTTCACGATCACCGCCAGCAGCAACCGCCGCACCTCCCCCGCCGACAACGTCCCCAGCGGCGAATCCCACATGTCCTCATCGAACTGATGCCCCAGCAGCAACCGCTCGGCATCGTCGACGTACACCGGAACCTGCGACCGGAAATAGTCGATCATGGTCATGCGGAACGGCAGCCCGTCCGCCGTCTGCGGCAGAATCGCGGTGCTCTCCGAAGCCAACCGGTTCAACAACGTCGTCTTCCCCGACCCGTTGCGCCCGGTCACCCAGATCCGCTCCCCGCGCTTCACCCCCGGCAACACCTCATCGTCCCGGTCACCGCCATCCTCCGGGAACGCCAGCGTCAGAGGCGGCCGCCGCCGCGGCTCATCCACCCACCGCAACGACTCCATCTGCCGCCGCAACCGCCGCTCCCGCACCTTCGCCTTCCGCGCCACCTTCTTCGCGATCCGCCGAAGATGAGGCGCCTCCACCCCCGACCGCACCGTCAGCTCCACACCCAGCGCCTGCCGCCTGGTCAGCTCGATGTCCTGCTCCCAGCGCACCCGATCCTTCTCCTGCGCCTCGAAATCCAGCAGCCACCGCCGCCACCGCCGCTCCTTCTCCACCCGGTACGGCGTATAACCCCCACCCGGGAAATCCTGCGGCACCTCATGGATCCCGTCCAGCTCCACCACCCGCGACACCACCGCGTCCAGGAACGCCCGATCATGACTGACCGCCAGCACCCCACCCGGGAACCCCGCCAGCCACGACTGCAACCACGCGGCGCCGTCCGCGTCCAGATGGTTCGTGGGCTCATCCAGCAACAGCACATCCGGCTCGGTCAGCAGCGCCCGCGCCAGCAACAACCGCGCCTGCTCCCCGCCGCTCACCTCCCCCAGCCGCCGGCCGTCCTCGATCCCGGCCAGCCCCAGCCGCTGACGCACCTGCTCGATCCGCGTCTCCGCGTCCCACGCCTCCAGCGCCTCATACCGCTCCAGCAACCCCGGACCAGCGTCACCGGCCCGCACCCGCGCCGCCACCACACCGGCCTCACCCAGACCCGAGGCGAGGAACGCTCCGGCCGTACCCGCCGGATCGGGAACCTGCTGAGGCACCAGCGCGACCTTCCGCGACGCGACCGAACCCACCGTGGGCTTGATCTCCCCGGCCAGGGCCCGCAGCAACGTCGACTTACCCGCCCCGTTCGGCCCCACCACCCCGACCCGATCACCATCACCGAGCACCAGATCAAAGCCGGAGAAGAGCAGATCGCCATCGTGGGCACAGCCCAGCGACACCGCTTTCAACACGAGACGTCCTCCAGGACGAGACAGACCGACGGGGGAACACACACGCACACGCCGGGCTGTCATCACATACCCCGACCCTCGCACCGCCGTCAGGTCTCACGCAAGTCAAAAGCAGGGGTCGTAGCTCAGCGGGTGGTACAGACCGCAGCTCCCGCCGAGGGTCGGCTCGCCTCCGGCGACGCCTCCACGCCCGTGCCCACTCACCCTCCTACCCGATCCCACCGGGCGCCGCCGCCACAAAGCTGACGCCACGCGCCCGCTCCTCTCCAACCCGGCCCGGCCGCCGTCGGCGCTCAGCCCTGAGCAGCACCACCAGGCGCCACCAGCTCACCGAACCGCGCCCAGCCCACATTCCCGCCCGACAGGATCACCCCCACCTTCGACCCGGCCGGCACCTCCACCCGCTTCGCCAGCAACGCCGCCAGCCCCGACGCCCCACTCGGCTCCAGCACCGTCTTCACCCGGTCGAACGCGAACCGCAACCCCTCCCGCAACTCGTCATCCGACACCAGCACGATCTCATCCACCAGCCGCCGGTTGATCGCAAACGTCAGCTCCCCCGGAACGCTCGCCGCCTGCCCGTCCGCGATCGTCCGCGGCACCGGAATCGTCACCCGCTCACCCTTCGCGAGCGACCGCCGCGTGTCATCACCCGCCTCCGGCTCGACCCCCACCACCCGCACCGCCGGCCGCAGCCCCTTTGCCGCCGTCGCCGACCCCGCGATCAGCCCGCCCCCACCGACCGGCACCACCAGCACATCCAGATCCGGCACCACCTCGAACAACTCCAGCGCCGCCGTCCCCTGACCGGCGATCACATCCGGATGCTCGTACGGCGGAATCAACGCCAGCCCCCGATCAGCCGCCAGCTGCCGGCCCAGCGCCTCCCGATCCCCCGTGTACCGGTCGTAGAACACGACCTCCGCCCCGTACCCCCGAACCGCGTCCAGCTTCGACGCCGGCGTGTCCTCCGGCATCACGATCACCGCCGACGACCCCAGCTCCCGAGCCGCCAGCGCCACCGCCTGAGCATGGTTCCCCGACGAGAACGCCGCGATCCCCCGCCCCAACTGCTCCGGCGACAACCGCGACACCGCGTTGTACGCCCCCCGGAACTTGAACGCCCCCACCCGCTGCAGGTTCTCGCACTTCAGAAACACCGAGGCGCCCACACGCGCGTCCAACGTCCGCGACGTCACCACCGGCGTCCGATGCGCAACCCCGCGAATCCGCTCCGCCGCGTCCCGGACCTCCGCCAACCCGACCTCAACCACAAGCCCTCCCTGCCTAGGCGTCCGCCCCTCCCTCACTACACCGGGCGGGACGGGATCCGAGCCAGATCCACATTCGATCCGCTGGCCCGGACCAAAATCACAGGGGGTCGTTGATTCCTTTTTGCTTTGGGGTTGGTTTCTCGGCTGCTGCCACGCGGCGCACATCCCGTAGACCATCCTAGGATGAATGACCCTGTCGCCCTCCGGAGTTCAAGGTGGCGACCGACTCCCATATCCGGTGAGCGCGCGCGGACATCCGGTCGGTCACGGTTCGCCGTGTCCCGACGGCCGCGTGGCCCGGATCGTGGATGATCAGCGGGCCCTGGACGACCCCATCACCCTCTGGTTCGGCGCCCGTTCCGCCTGAGCCGGCTGGTCCGCATCAAGCCATCGGGTCGCGCCGGCGCTGTCCAGGATGCGAAGCAGCCCGACGCCGATGAGGGCGCCCACCGTGTTGGCGATCAGGTCGTACACGTCGGCGGAGCGTCCACTGCTGAACACGATGTTGGTCACCGCCTGAACGATCTCGATGGATGCGCTGAACGCCAGACCGAGAAGAGCCGCGACCACCACGCCACGCCGGCGGATCGCAATCGGCAACAGCAGACCCAACGGAACGGTCATGAGGATGTTGAACGCGAAGTTGACCGGGGTCACGTCATGCACGAACGGATTCAGATGGATGCCCTTCTCCTGCCAGGGCGTGTGATTGGCGAAGTCGCCGGTCTGGATCTGCATCGGCAGCAGGGTCAGGCTGATGACGGCGGCCGTGTACCAGGTGAGGAGCCAGGTGACGACGAGGCGGACGAAGGAGCGCTCACCGCGGCGCCGCAGCCACCACGCGGCCCCGAACAGAGGTATCGCCAGAAACGGCAGCAGCACCGGAACCGGGTCGGGATCACCGAGGCCACCGGTGCCGACCCGCACCGGGAGCACGGCGATGCACGCCGTGGCCGCCACCAGCCAGGTGACCAGCCACACCGTGCCGAGGCGGGTGAACGCGAACTCCGCGCGACGGCGGTGCCACAGCGCCGCCGCCACCATGAGGAGTCCGACCAGAGGCACGAGAACGGGCACGGTGGGAATCACCGCGTTGATGCCGGACATCGAGGTCGACCTTTCTCGGCGAAACAGGGCGTCACCCGGGCGAATCGTGATCTTCGCCGCGGCCGGAAGGATAGGCCACGGGATCAACCCGTCCTCGCTACCGATGTGGGTGTAGTCATCCCTGCCTCCGGCCGCGCCCAACAAGGCCGGGAGCCTGATCGCAGAGCGCGCCTGAGCTGGGCATCCTTGCCAAGCCTGTCGACCCGGACCGGGTCGGCGCCGATGCGTACCCCGGGCGCCCGGATCGCACGTCGGCACGCCCGCGGCCGAAGTCGATCTTGAATCGGTCGCGCCGCGCCGCCACCCCTCTGGGTGGCGTGAATGTAGGCTCTTGGGGACTAACGTTCGGGATAGTCACGCTAAGGGTGATCTTGGGGTTAGCGGACTCTTGGTGACGCCCGGTTGACCTGGCCCAACTGCAGGCCCTGTTCGTGCAGGGCCTGCGCACCCGGCTTCCGATCTACCGGTAGCGCCGGCGGCCGGGAAGCTGAGCTCCGCCCGCGCGACGCTGGAGAACCTGCTCCTGCAAGCGCTCACGAAGAGCGGCTTCCGCGGGGCGTCTCTGGTTCGTCGGCCTGTCGGATCCGGGCGGGCTTGGGCCGCAGCGCCACGCCGTCGTCGGAGGTGGCCCGCTGGGCTTCCGCTTCCGCGAAGGCTCGGTAGAGCGAGGCCACAGACGGAGGGCTGCCCGCGTTCTTGCCGGTCTTGATGGTGAGCTTCTTCGCGATGTCCGGGACGGGCACGCCCTTGGCCTTCAACGCGAGGGCGAAGGTGAGCGTGTCGTCGTCGATCACTTTCGGTCGGCCGCCGTGATTGCCCTTGGCGGCTGCTGCGACCTGGCCTTCGAGGGTCTTCTCCCGGATGTAGTTGCGTTCGATCTGCCCGGCGACGGCGAGCACGGCGAAGAACATGGCGCCCATGCCGTTGGGGTCGTAGACGCCGCTGAGCGGGCCGGTGAGAAGTTCGAGCTGGATGCCGCCGGCCTGTAGGTCGCCCGACAGGGTCATCAGCTCGGCCGCGTTGCGGGCGAGGCGCTTGAGTTCGTGGACGGTGACGATCACCGGGGTCTCGGGCGCGGCCTGTTTGAACTGATGGGCCAGCGCGAGCGCTTTCTCCAGCTCGGGCCGGACCTTGACCCGGGTGCTGATCTGCTCGGAGAAGATCTTGTGGCACTCCGCGCGGCGCAGCACTTCGAGCTGACTCGCCAGCTCTTGGCGGGCCGTCGACGTGCGGGCGTACCCGATCCGCACTGCCCGCTCGGTCCGTGGCGCGGGGACCACTGCGAGCCCCGGACCCTGCTTCCACGCCTTGCCGGGTCTGCGGTCGGCGGGCACCGGCACGTCGAGTTCCTCGCGCAGCGCGGGCGCCAGGACGAAGCGTGCGGTGTGGTACTTCGCGGTGGTCTTGCCGCCCCGGGTGCGGCAGGCGCTGCCGACGGGTGCACCGCAGTTCGGGCAGCCGTGCCGTTCGACCGCAAGGGCGGCCCGATCGGGTGTCAGGTTCATGTCCCAAGTCTCTCAAAAGTGTCTCGCACAATGCCGGAGTTCTGAGAGGCCTTTTGCGAATGGCGACCTGCGGAAACGCGGTCACCTCCAGGTCTCTTGCAGAACTCTCGCAACTGAACGTTTGCGAGAGCGCCCGACTCCTGCGCCATCGAGCTTTGGATGCTCGGGGCTCTTGGCGAACGGGAAGACTCCCGACCCGCGTCTGACGCGCCACGGCGCGGCGGACCGTAGGTCCGTGGCGGGGCCTTTATGTCGGTATATCCTCGCTGCGGTCGGGGGCTGCGGAGGCTGCTGGGCGAACGGATGGTTCGGTGGGCAGGATTTTGGTGGTCGAGGATGAGCCGGATCTGCGGTTCGTGTTGCGGCGGGTCTTCACGCGTGCCGGTCACGAGGTCACCGAGGCAGGTAACGGTGCCGCCGCTCTGGCCCTGGTGCACGAGTCGCCACCGGATCTGGTGGTCACCGACATCATGATGCCGGTGATGGACGGCGTCGAACTCATCCGGGCGTTGCGGGCCGACCCGGCGACCGCGGCGATTCCGATCCTGTCGGTCAGCGGGGACTGGCAGCTGGCGGCCGACGCCGACGCCGCGCTGGCCAAGCCCTATCGGTCCAAGGAAATACTCGCGGTGGCCGAAGGCCTGCTCCAGGAAGGACGTGGCACGAGGTGAAGCGGCTGTCGACGGGGCTGGCGGACCTGGACCTGATCCTCGGTGGTGGACTGGAACCGGGCTCGGTGATGGTCCTGGCCGGCCCGCCGGGTACGGGTAAGACGATCCTGGCGCAGCAGATCTGTTTCGCCAACGCCACCACCGAGCACAAAGCCGTCTACTACACGACGCTATCGGAGCCGCATTCCAAACTTGTCGAGCACCTACGAGGATTCGAGTTCTTCGACCCTGAGTCGCTGGGGCCGAAGGTCGAGTTCGTGCACCTCGGCGACATGCTGCGCGACACCGTTACGAAAGACCTCGAACCGCTGATCGACGAGGTGGTCCGCAAGGCCTTCGACGACAAGCCGGTGCTGGTGGTGATCGACAGCACCAAGATGCTGCGGGACTTCGTCAGCGACCACGCCCTGCGGATGGCGCTCTACGACCTGACCAGCCGCGTCGCACACAGCGGGGCGGTACTGCTGCTGCTGGGTGAGTACACCCCCAAGGAGATGCGCAGCGGCGTGGAGTTCTCCCTCGCCGACGGCATCATCGAGCTGACGCACAAGGCTCGCGAGCCGATCGACCGGCGGGGCCTGCGGGTGATGAAGATGCGTGCCGCTACCCACCTCGGCGGCACCCACACGGTGCAGATCACCGCCGACGGTTTCCAGGTGTACCCCCGCATCGAGTCGTTCCTGCCGGAAGACGTGCCACCGCAGACCGGACGGATCCCTTCCGGGATCGCCGGCCTGGACGCGTTGATGGGCGGTGGCATGCCGCAAACCGACGCCACCCTGGTCCTCGGACCGTCCGGCGCGGGTAAGACCATCGGCTGTCTCGGCTTCATCGCCGAAGGCCTTACCCGTGGGGAACGGTGTCTCTACATCACCTTCCAGGACACCGCGGACCAGTTGGTCGGCATGGCGGACAAGTTCGGGTGGGACTTCGACACCGCCCGCACCGACGGCCAGCTGGTGATCTCGCACGTGCCAATGGGTAACCTCGACCTCGACGTGCTGGCCTCCGTGATCCGCCACGGCCTCGCCGACGGCACGACCAGCCGGATCGTGATCGACAGCCTGGCCGAAATGGTCCACGCGGCGCGGGAGGCCAACCGGTTCCCCGCCTACCTGCGCAGCCTCGTCGGGATCGTCCGGGCCGCCGGCGCCTCCCTCTGGGTCACCAGCGAGACCCGGACGTTCGGACCGCTGCAGGACCCCCTGGACGGGCTCATGTTCCTGTTCCACAACGTGATCCAGCTGCGCTACATCGAGCACCACGCCGACATCGGCCGGGTCCTCAACGTCCTGAAGATGCGCAACAGCCGCCACGACAACGCCATGTACGCCTGCCACCTCACCGACGACGGCATCACCGTCGGCGACCGGCTCGAAGGACTCACCGGCATGCTCGGCTGGAGCGTCCTGCGCGACGGCCCACCCACCCCAGGACACGACCAGACCAGAGCACTGCACTGAACTGAACGTTGCCTCGTGTCGACGCCGGCGCCCCGTCACGGACAACTCGTAGGGTGACCCCCGCGATACGTCGGCGTCACGTGAGGTCAAGCAAGTAACAGCGACCGGGGCTGGTTAAGCCCCAGCAGCGGTGAGCGGGCAGCCGTCGCGGCCAGGGCCCGATCAGTCCCGCTCGTCGGGGTCACGCTGGTCGGGATCGCGTAGCGGCCGCCAGGAGCCGCCGAGGTCCGGCAGCCGAAACGAGTAGTGGCCATGGACGTTGATGCGCCGGCGCGTGTACGCCGACAGCCGGGCCACGTCGGCATCGAGGACCGGGTAGCCCTGCCCGCGCAGCTCGCCCAACGCCCGGTCCAGAAAGGCGGTATTCCACAAAGTCACGCAGTTCAACACGAGCCCGAGCCCGCCGAGTTGATTCTCCTGCCCGTCTCTGTACGCCCGGTACACCTCGCCCTTGCGGCCGTGGAACAGGTGCCGGCCGAGTTCGTGGCGGCCCTCGTTGAGGTTGCGCATCCCCTTCATCTCCCGCCGATAGGCAGGGTCATCAGTGAAGGTAAGCACGTGCCGGGTCTTGAAGATCCGCCCATACATGCCGAACGCCTCACCGAGCTGGGTCGGCCGTCCGTCGCGTTGCAGCATGCGGATCACGTCATGGGCCGAGACGGTGCGGGTGTGGATCGAGCACGGCATGGGCCTCCAGCAGCTGCTCGGGATCCTCCGGCAGCAGCAGCGCCGACAGGACCGGGCCTTTCACCGCGTCCCACGCGTCGTCGGCCAGCAGCCGCGCCCGCGGGTCGGCGAACCGGTCGGACACCCGGGCGAAGATGTCGCGACGTTTCAGCCCGGTGTGGAACAGCTCCAGCACGCAGAACACGTAGGCGTTGCGATCCACGCACCCATCAGGCCGCCCCTTCGGGAACACCAGCTGGTTCCACCAGCCCCGCGGCACCAGGCCGATGTCGACCTTCCGGGCGTCCAGCCACCCCTTGGGCACCCGGACCGTGTCGCCGGCGTCGATCAGCGCCGGCAGGTCCCGCATCGCGTTGACCACCCGCACCGCCTCGGCGGTCGCCCCGAAACTGACCACCTGGCACAACAACCGCACGAACCCGCGCACCGTGTTGAATCGCTCCACCACCTGCGCCCGCCACTCACCGTCTGGCGCGGCGTCGGTGGGCGGGAGAAACTCCTTTACCGACTCCATCGCGGTACGCAGCTTCGCCCGCGACCCCACCGCTGTCTCGATTGCGTCCCACACTACGGCGAGGGGCACAGCCTCGCCCCAGGTCTCCGCCTCGAACAGCACCGCAATCGCCGCCGACAGCACCCCGGCATACCGGGCCTGCCCGTGCGAACGCTTCAGCTTCTTGTCCGAGCTGCGCCCGCCCGCCCGATCAGCTCACCGGCCATGAACACGTCGAACAGTTCCAGCGCGTCATCGGTCGCGGTGACCTCCAGCCACCGCACCGTCGCCAGCAACGTCGCGATCTGCCGGTGATACGTCAACGCCGCCAGCTTCGGCGCCTTCGCCTCGAAACCCATCCGGGCCAGCTCGATCAACCGGCGCGTCGGCACACCAGTGCCGGCTACGTCCACCGAGCCCAGGTGCAGCCCCGCGATCTGCGCCACCCGGTCCAGAGACTTCACCAGGCCCCGCCCGGTCGGGTTGGTCGGCCCACGCCGCCACAAATCCAACTGCGACCGGCGCTGGCCCTCCGGCACCCGCAGGATCTGCTCCAGGTCACCGGCCTGCTCCGCGGTGACCACCCCCGCCAGCGCCGCGTACAACCGGGTCTCGGCCGCCTTCCGGGCACCGGCCACGTCATCACGCAGCATCGTCACCCCGGGCAGTAACACCAGCTCGGCCCGCAACCGGGCCACCGCCGAGTAGAACAACGCCTTGGGCCCGTCCCCGGTGGCCCACGCCTGATCACCCACCCACGCCAGGAGCCCATCCTTCGCCGACGGGTACGAGCGGTACCCGTACACCTCGCAGATCTCCGCCTGATGCTCGAACCGGGTCGGCTTCCGCTCCAGATACGCCTTCACGCACGACGGGTCGGCGACCTTGATCTGCGAGGCCACGTAGTCGACCACCACGCCCGGCACATCGAGCGGATCCTCCAGAAACCGGCCCAGATGACGAACCGTCACCAGCTGAAGACTGAAACCCAATCGGTTGTGATCACCGCGCTTGGACGCGACCAGGTCCCGGTCCGCGTCGTCCAGGAAGAAGAACCGCTCAAGGACCGCCCGCTCAGGCGGGCCGGTGAACCGGCCGTAGACTGCCTCTTCGGCGGAAGTCAGAAAACTTCTCACGCCACATCAACGATCACCACTATCGATGGTTATCGCTTGATCTTGGTTAGCGTGACTTTCCCGAACGTTAGTCCCCAAGCGCCAATGTAGCGCGCGAATGTGACGTTGTTTGTCGTTGTCCACAGGGCACTTCGCGCCCTGGTCACAGCACCGTCACGGAGGTCCGGCGCCCGCCGGACGCTGATCCACGGCGGCTTCCGGGACACCGAGCCGCCGCCGTGGCCGACGTCGTGCCGGCGAGCCCGGAGACCGCGGCCAAAGCGGACGCATCGCCGAGTCGAGCCGTGAGGTCGGCAATGCGTGAGGTCGGCAATGACAGGGCGATGAATCGGATCCCGTGCCGGGAAGTGGGGGCTAGGCCGTCGCCGGCTCGACGGTCAGGGTGCCGGCGTCGGCGTCGAGGACCGCGGGGACGCCCAGGCCGACCGCCACCTGCTGTGCGCCGTGGCCGATCGGCAGGCCGCCCAGCACGGGCACCCCGAGCGAGCACAACTCCTCGGCCAGCACATCGGCGACGGACGGCTCGGCGTAGCCCGGTTCGCCACAGTCGGTGAACTGGCCGACCGCCACACCGGCCAGGTTGTCGAGCCAGCCCGCCCGCTTCAGCTGCACCAGGGAGCGGTCGACCCGGTACGGTTCCTCGTTCACGTCCTCGAGCAGCAGGATCGCCCCGGTCAGGTCGGGGCGGTGGCGGGCGCCGGCGCCGGTGGCCAGCAGGGTCAGGTTGCCGCCGAGCAGGATGCCGGTCGCCCGCCCCGGTGCCCGGACACCGAACGTGCCCTCCGCCTCGTCGGCGGCCACCGCGGCCGGCGCACCCTCCAGCAGCAGCGAGCGGGCGCTCGACGCCGTCCGGTTGTTCAGGCCTCGGGCCAGCGAAGACGCGGTCGGTCCGTGTACGGTCGCCAGCCCGGCCTCGCACCACAGGGCCACGTGCAGGGCCGTGATGTCGGAGAAGCCCATCACCAGCTTCGGGTCGGCGCGCACCGCCTCGACGTCGACGCCGTCGACGATGCGCTGCATGCCGTAGCCGCCGCGCACGCAGATGACCGCCCGCGCCTCGGGATCGCGCAGGGCGGTGTTGAGGTCGGCCAGGCGCTGCTCGTCCGTGCCGGCCAGGTAGCTGTGCCGGCGGCCCAGCGCATGCTCGCCCAGCCGTACCCGCAGACCCCAGCCGGACAACACCCCCACCGCGACCTCGACGACGGCCCGGTCGGCCGCGCCGGACGGCGACACCAGCTCAACCAGATCGCCCTCGCGCAGCCGCGCCGGCCGTACCGCATCACCCATCCCCGCAGACTCGCACATCGGGTCACACGGCCGTGACCCGATGTCGACGGGCGCACACCCTGTAGACCGTCCTAGGATGTTAGTGGGTGCGCGGGTTAGGAGAATGGATGACGTGGTTCAGCCCCCCACGCCCATCCCCGATGTGGCGCAGACCCGCTCCGAGCTTCGGCGCTCCCGCCCTGAGCTGCTGGAACGCTTCGACGCCGCGGTCGACGGGGCCAACGCCGCGATCCTCGGCCGCCTGCTGGGGGCCCTGCGCCGCGAACCCCTCCCCTCTCTCGTGGACCGTGGCCCGCACCCCGGAAACGGTCTCTTCCGGGCGATCTTCGCCGACGGCCGGACCGTGATCTTTCCCACGGCGGCCGCCGAGCCCTTCGCCGACCGGCCCGGCACCACCGCGGACGTGGACGGCGTGCCGATCCGCGAGCCGGGCGACCTGGCGCGGCGGCTGTGGCCGGGGGCGGCGCTGGTGGCCGAGCTGGACAACAGCGTCGCCAACCTGGCGCTGGCCATCGCCGCGCAACCCACCGGCGGCGACCCCACCACGCTGCGGGACGCCGAGGGCAACCCGGACGGCCTGGGCCGGCTCGAACAACTCGTCGTGGACGGGCACCCGCTGCACCCCTGCTGCCGCACCCGCGAAGGCATGACCACCACCGACGTCCTCATGTACGGGCCGGAGCACCACGTCACCGTCCGGCTGCGGAAACTGGCCGTCCCGCCGGACCGCTGGCGTGGCGACGGGCCGCCCGTGCTGCTCGCCCACCCGTGGCAGGCCGAACGGCTCCGGGCCGAACACCCGTGGCTCGGCGACGCCGGCGAGACCGGGCCGATGCGACCGCTGATGTCCCTGCGCACCTTCGCGCCGACGGACGGCGGCTCCCACGTCAAGACCGCTGTGGACGTACGCATGACCTCCGCCGTACGCACCGTCTCCCCCGCCGCCGTCCACAACGGCCCGCGCCTGTCCGCCCTGCTCACCGACCTCGCCCGCGACCTGCCCACGCTGCACGTGCTGCGGGAGACCGCGACCGGGCAGGTGATGGCCCAGCGCCGGATGGCCCACCTGATCCGGGAGGCGCCGCGACCACACGCCGACGAGGCCGTGGTGCCGCTGGGCGCGCTCGGCGCCGGCACGCCCCCGCTGATCGTGCAGGCGGTGACCCGGGCGGGCGGAGACCCGTACACCTGGCTCGACGCTCTGGCCACGATCTGGCTGCCGCCGCTGACGCACCTGCTGGACCGCGGCGTCGCGCTCGAGGCGCACGGGCAGAACACGCTGGTCGGGCTGCGGAGCGGGCGGCCGGCGCGGGTGTTCTACCGGGACTTCGGCGGGGTGCGGGTGAGCCCCACGCGGCTGCGGACGGGGCCGGAGCTGATCGGCGACCTGCCCTGCGACGACCCAGGCGAGCTGCGGGCCAAGGTGGCCGCGGCGGCGCTCGGCACCGTGGCCTACCAGCTGGTCACGCTGCTGGAACGACACCTGGCGGCCGACCCGGAGCGGCTGTGGGAGATCATCTCGGACGCGATCCGGGGCAGCCGGACCGCCGACGCGGACAAGCTGCTGACCGAGCCGCTGCCGATCAAGGCGACCACCGCGATGCGGCTCGCCGCCGAACCGCTCGACGACCTGTGGTGCCACCTCGACAACCCGATGGCGGGAGCCCGATGACGCACAGCCTGACCGAGGGACGGCTCGCCGTCGCCGCCTGGCACGCCGAGGCCGCGCTGGCCGTACACGCGCCGGCACTGGTGAGCGGGTTCACCGCGGCGCTGCCCGCGGCGGCCGGCATCGTCGGGCGCAAGCTGCGCGGCGCGCTGGTGCGGGAGGACATCGGCGACGCGCGGGCCCGGCACGCCGGGCAGGGTGTCGCGTACGGGTTCGACCGGGTCGAGTTCGCCGAGGCCGGCGCCGACGACCCGGTCGACCTGCTGGCCGGGCTGGACGCGCCGGGCTTCGCGGCCGAACTGCGCAACGCGGTGGTCAACCTGGCCGTCGCCATGGCCCGCCCGTCCGCTGCTGAGGAGAGCGACCCCGACGCGGCGGCCATCGCGCTGGAACGGCTGGCCGTGGCCGGGCACAACCTGCACCCGTGCGGGCGTACCCGGCTGGGCTGGGACACCACCGACGTGCTCGCCTACGACCTCGAGGCCGGCGCCACCGAGATCGGCTTCGTGGCCGTCCGGGACGACGGGCACCTCGGCGACGACCTGGGCGCGGCGCTGCTCCAGGCATACCCGCACCTGCCCGAGGCCCCGCCCGGCTACCGCCTCCAGCCGGTCCACCCGTGGCAGCGCGACACGGTCCTGCCCGAGCGGTACGCCGACCTGATCCGGGCCGGCGCGCTGCGGATCCTCGACGCCACCATCGAGGCCACCCCGACCGCCGCCCTGCGTACCCTCCTGCTTCCCCCCGGCGTCGACGGCCGCCGCCGCTACCTCAAGGTGTCCCTGGACATCCAGGTCACGTCGACCCGCCGCAGCATCAGCGTCGCCAGCACCCGCAACGGCCCCGCCGTATCGGCCCTGCTGCACCGGCTGGCCGCCGGCGAACCGAGCCTCATCCTGCTCGCCGAGACGGCCGGCGCCGCCGTCCCCGCGGGCTCCGGCCGCGACATGTCGGCCATCCTGCGCGACGGCCTCACCGGACGCCTGGCCGACGGCGAGGTCGCCATCCCCGGCGGCGCGATCCCCGCCAAGCTGCCACACCTGCTCGCCGCCTACGGCCGGTCCCCGCTGGACTGGCTCTCCGCGTACGCCAACCTGCTTCTGCCCCCGCTGCTGCGCTGGACCGCGCTCGGCGTGGCGTTCGAGGCCCACCTGCAGAACTGCCTGCCCACCTTCATCGCCGGTGCCCCCACCCGGCTGGTGCTGCGCGACTTCGCCGGGCTGCGCCTGCACCTGCCCCGCCTGGCCGCCGCCGGGCACACCCTGCACCCGTGGCCCGGCTCGGTCATCGGCACCGACGACGAGGCGGTGCTGCGCGCCAAGATCGGCTACACCGCGCTGCAGGCCCACCTGGGCGAGCTGATCATCCACCTGGGCGTCGATGAGGCAAGCGCCTGGCAGGTCGTCCGGCGGGTGGTCGACGAGACCTACGACCAGCTGGGCTCCTCGCCCGCGGCGCGGCGGGACCACGCCGCGTTCACCGCTCCGACGGTCCCGCACAAGGCCCTGGTCCGGATGCGTCTGACCGGTGGCGGCGACGCCTACATCCCCGTACGGAACCCGCTGCATGCCTGAGCGCGTCCTCGCGGCCGTCCGCGCGCTGCGCCGGCCACGCTGCGGCTACATCTACGACCTGAGCGTGCTGCGGGCCCGCGCCGGGCGGTTGCGCTCGGCGCTTCCCCACGCCACGCTGCTGTACGCCGTGAAGGCCAACAGCCATCCGGCCGTGGTCCGCACGCTGGCCTCCGCCCTGGACGGGGTGGATGTGGCATCGTCGGGCGAGCTGGATCTCGCCCTCTCCGTGGGCGCGCGGCGGGTGGTGGTGAGCGGGCCGGCCAAGACCGACGACCTGCTTGCGGCGGCTTCCCGGGCGGGCGCTCTGATCAACGTCGAGAGCGCCCAGGAGCTGCGGCGGGTCCCTGGCGGGGCGTCGGTGGCCATTCGGGTCAACCGGGCCGGCGGTGGGCTCTCCGGCAGCCACGCCATGGCCGGGGTCCCGACCCAGTTCGGCGTGGACCCGTCGGAATTGGGCTCTCTGCTGCGGCTCGCCCGGTCTCGTGGGGTTGATGTTCGGGGCTTTCACCTGCACGCCGCCTCCAACAACCTGGACGCGGCGGCGCATGCTGCCTTCATCCGCTCCGCCCTGGAGTGGTCGGTGGCGACCGCGGACGAGCACCGGCTGGAGCTGCGCGTCGTCAATGTGGGCGGCGGGCTGGGCGTCGACTACACCGGTGACCAGGTGTTCGACCTGTCAGTGCTCGCCGGCGGGCTGACCGGGCCGGCGGGCGGCTCCACGCCTGTGGACAACGCCGCGGAACTGTCAGAGGCGCGCGCTATATTTCCGCCCACCCACAGGGGCGGGGGAGGTGGCGGCGGCGACGTCGCGCGCGATTTTGATCTTGAATTCGACATTTCATCGCCGCCCGACGCTGTCGCACTGCCCAGCGGCGTCGAGCTGCCCCGCGGCGTCGAGTTGATCCTCGAGCCGGGACGCTTCCTCGCGGCCGACGCCGGCTGGTACGCCGCCGAGGTCATCGACCTCAAGCAGACCCAGGGCCGCTGGTTCGCCGTGCTCCGCGGCGGCACCCACCACTTCCGCCTGCCCGCCGCCTGGGGCTACAGCCACCCCTTCACGGTCGTCCCGATCGACGAGTGGCCCTATGACTGGCCACGCCCTTCGGTCTCCGACGTCGCGCTCGACGTGGCCGGCGAACTCTGCACGCCCCGCGACATCCTCGCCCGCGACGCCCACGTCACCCACCTCCGCATCGGCGACGTGCTGCTGTTCCCCCGGGCCGGCGCCTACGGCTGGGACATCTCCCACCATGACTTCCTCCGCCACGAACACCCGGAGTTCGTCATCCTCACGTAGGGCTTTCTCGTTCGTCATGGTCACAAACCTCTTGGGACCGGCAGCAAAGTAAAACAATGAAACACGAACCTCGACGGCCCCGTGAGTAACTATTCTCTCTCGCGTAAGCAGCCAACTGGATGATCACACGAACCCTGCCATCGGCTAGCCTGCTTGGGCGCCTTCCCCCGGGAGGTGCCGGCGCTGAGGTGCTGTAACTTACGATATCAGTGAGAAGAAGAGTGACTCAGATCCCCTTTTGGCGTATTTCCATACTGGTCTCTTTTTCCCGCATCAATGAAGATCCGCCGGTAGCTTCATACTCGACCGAGTCGCGCTATGCATTCTGAATGGCGCGAACCGTCGGACCATGACGTGGACCGTTCCTTCGGCGAGATTGCTGCCGAATTTGAGAGGCGGGAACCGATGCTACCTCTGAGCGATGTGAGCCTTCTTGAGGAAGACGAGGCGATCGACTGTATCGGCGACACCATTATTGCCGTGTTGAGCGGTGCCGGCGGTGGCCTCCGGCTGCACGATCTCCTACTCGGCGTGACAGCGCGGACCGGGGTCAGCGAGGATGATGTGCGCGTTGCTCTGGCTCGGTTGACAGGACGACAGGTAGCGCCGGGAACCGGTTCTTGGATCGAGCTGGCAAGCAGTGACCTGTAGCGATGAGCACGAGCCCGGCTAGGGCCGTCGCGCCTTCATCCTCAGACGAGGTGGCGCGAATGCAGGCGAGCCGTGAAAAGAGGCGCTATCCAGGCTCTACGAAAGAAGGGTCTGAAAGTCGATCTCAATCTCGACGTGATCGAGATCGCATACTTTATGCCACCAGCTGGCTGCGGCTCGGGCGGGTAACGCAGGTTGTTTCGTCAAATGACGGTGGCGCTCTGCTGAACAACAGAATGAGCCATTCGCTCCGCGTCGCGCAAGTGGCGCGCAGCATCGCGGAGCAGATTATTGGTGATGTCGCCGGCCAAGAGTTGGCCTTGGCTCTAGGCGGGGTGGACCCGGACGTGGTGGAGGCCGCCTCTTTGGCCCATGATCTGGGCCATGCGCCATTCGGACACATTGGCGAACAGGTGCTCGATGATGTCGCGAGAACCGTCTTGAATCTGCCTGATGGCTTCGAGGGCAACGCGCAGACCATCCGCATCGCGACCAAACTGGAGAAGCGCAGCATTGGCTACGACGGAATGAATTTCACCGCCGCGACCAGAGCTGCACTGATGAAATACCCATGGAAGCGGTTTACCGGCAATACGGACAAGAACGAGGACTCCCCCGCCCAGGTGCTCAAGTCCAAGAAATTTAGTGTCTACAAAGCCGAAATTGACGAGTTAGAACATGCCAGAGAGTTTCTCCCTCCCGGTTTTCCGGACGACGTACAGACTCTCGAATCTTCGATCATGGACATCGCAGACGACATTACGTATGCCGTTCATGACCTCGAAGACTTCTATCATGCAAACCTACTTGACATGAGTCAAATAGAAGGGCATCTCAAGTACGCTCGGCAAAAGTCTGATCCTAGCGGTCAATCTCCGTTCGAAAGACTTTGGCGAGATCTGGATTCAGGCTATCCGGGCTACTTCGATGAGACTCTGTACAAATCTGCGCTGGAAGAGGTCTCCGCAACTCTCCAGCGTGGCTTCCCGACGGAACGGGGGCGATCATCTTCCGACAACAACGGCTTACCTGCGACCTCAGCACGCGATCATTGCTCGGCGCTGATCAACCGATACGTCAATTCCGTCGAGATCCGGAAAGAACGGTTCTGGGCTACCGGCCCGTTCATCGCCCTCCAAAGCGAAAAATGGCACGAGATTCAGGTTCTGAAACAGATCACCCGCGGTTACATTATCGAGCGGTCTGACGTTGCCATGATGCAACGTGGTCAACAGAACCTTTTGCGCAAGCTCGTACTGCTTCTCCACGAGTGGTCTATTCAGGACCGAGATCGTTTGCCTTTTACATTGAGGCAGGAGATGGCGCTCGCTGAATCACAGATGGCTAGAGGCAGAGGAGCCCAGAGAAAGCCATGGCGTGGCGCTCCGGAGAGATGCATCCTCGACTACCTGTGCAGCCTTGGTGATGAGCAGTGCAACCATCTCCACCGCGTACTCACCGGATCCCACTCTCCTGCGATTGCATTGGCGTTCAATTCGTGATTTTGGCCGCGCCGGCTGCGTGTGGCGGATGCCAACGCGGTAAGACGGCGAGGAACCTCGCCAGTGCGCTGGGTGAAGTCTGTCGCCTGCGGTGGTCTCACTCTAGAACGACACAGAGCTTTCATCCTGGACGAGGGGTCCTCTAACGCCGGAGGGTCAGCACGCAGGTGAGCGTCGTGAGGGTGAACTCGCCGGACGCGGTCTCCGGCCTGGCCGCCAGGAACGCGCGGATCCGGGCGTGTGCTCCAGCGCCCACCTCACGGGCGCCCGCGCGTAGTCGGGGCGATGTTCGGCGTAGGCGGTCGCCGCCGCGCCGAAGGATTAGGCGTGGCGGCGACGGTGAGCCGGGTTCACCGGCAGCGGTCAGGACTGGATGAAGGCCAGCAGGTCGGCGTTGATGGTGTCGGCCTCGGTGGTGGGCATGCCGTGCGGGAAGCCGGCGTACGTCTTGAGCGTGCCGTGCGGCAGCAGCGCGGCCGAGAGCGGGGCGGAGTCGGCGTACGGCACGATCTGGTCGTCGTCGCCGTGCATGACCAGGACCGGCACCGTGATGGCCTTGAGGTCGTCGGTGAAGTCGGTCTGTGAGAACGCCACGACGCCGTCGTAGTGGGCCTTGGCGCCGCCCATCATGCCCTGGCGCCACCAGTTCTGGATGATCGCCTCGGAGGGCTCGGCGCCGTCGCGGTTGTAGCCGTAGAACGGGCCGGCCGCCAGGTCGCGGTAGAAGCCCGTGCGGTTCGCGGCCAGCGCCGACTGGAGGTCGTCGAAGACCTTCTTGGGCAGGCCGCCGGGGTTGGCGGCGGACTGCACCATGATCGGCGGCACCGCGCTGATCAGGGCGCCCTTGGCGACGCGGCCCTCGCCGTGCCGGGCGATGTAGCGGGCCACCTCGCCGCCGCCGGTGGAGTGGCCGACGTGCACGGCGTCCCGCAGGTCGAGGTGGGTGGTGAGGGTGGCCAGGTCGGCGGCGTAGTGGTCCATGTCGTGGCCGTCGCTGACCTGGGTCGAGCGCCCGTGGCCGCGCCGGTCGTGGGCGACCACCCGGAAACCGTGCCGGAGGAAGAACAGCAGCTGGGTGTCCCAGTCGTCGGCGGAGAGCGGCCACCCGTGGCTGAACACGATGGGCTGACCGGAACCCCAGTCCTTGTAGAAGATCTCGACGCCGTCCGATGTGGTGACAGTTGGCATGTGAGAAACGTAGACCCGGCCCGATCCCTGGCACAATGCGCGCATGGACGAGTCGGAGGAACACACTCTCGGACGCCGGGCCTTCTTCGGCCGGGCGCTGCTCGCGGTCGGTGGCGGGGTCGCGCTGCTGACGCTCACCGGTTGCCCCGGCGGCGACCAGGGCGATGACGATGACGACGGGGACGACGGCGGGGACGACGACGATTAGCCGATAGCGAGGCGTACGACCTCGGCGGCGCAGCCCCACGACAGGGTCATTCCGGCGCCGCCGTGGCCGTACGCGTGGATGATCTGGCCCTCGCGGGCGACCCGGGGACCACCGCGCCGGCAGGGCCGCAGGCCGACGCGTGAACCGATCACGGGCAGGCCGGCCACGGCGGGGACCAGGGCGGCCGTCCGGGACAGGATGCCGTCGGTGACCGCCGGCGACGGTGTCAGGTCCCAGTTGCCGGGCTCGAAGGTGCCGCCGAGCACCACGTCCGACGATCGCGGGTGCACGTAGGCGCCGGGCGTACGCACGGATTCGGTGAGGCCGGGATTGCGTACCAGAACGATCTGACCCCGCGCGGGAAACACCGCGTCATCACCCGCGAGGGTTCGCGCGGCCAGGCCGGAGGCATTCACCACCAGCGGAGCCTCAGCGAGCGCCTCGTCGAGCGACGCGACCGACCGCTGGACCACCGGGACCTGGGCCGACAGCCACGGCAGGTAGCGGGCCATCTCGGCCATCGGCGCGACGAACGCGGCCGAGTCGGTGCCGGTCACGGTCAGGCCGGGCGGCGCCCACCACAGGTCATCGACGGGCATGCCGACGTTGCGGGTCGGCCGCAGCAGCACGCCGGGCACCGACGCCGCGGCCTGGCGGGTGAACTCGTCGTACGCGTCCAGGGCCCACCGCCGCACCTGCGGGGTGTAGTCGGTGTACGACGGGTACCAGACCGCGGCCGAGATGAGCGAGACGGTGTGGTCGGGGCCGCCCGGCGACCAGACCTCGACGGCCAGGCCGGCCCCCTGCAGGCGTACGGCCGCCGTCAGCCCGATGATGCCCCCGCCGATGACGATCACGTCTGCCATGCCGTTATCGTCCCGCAAAGCTCAAGTGAGTACGCAACCTCAGGTCACCGACGTCACTACCGGCAAGCCTCTGCCGGCATGGAGAACAAGCCCGCCAAGCCGACCGCCGCCTTCATGGGACAGGCCGTCGCGTCCTTCGGCATCGCGCTCACCGCCGTGTCGGTGGGCATCGCCTACCTGCCGGTCAACGCCTGGATCCGCGGATTCCTGGCGATCGGCCTGCTCTACGTGGTCACGTCGTCGTTCACGCTCGCCAAGGTGGTCCGCGACCAGCAGGAGAGCTCGTCGGTGGTGAACCGGGTCGACCAGGCCCGGATCGACAAGCTGCTCACCGACCACGACCCGTTCAAGACGGGCGTGCCGCACTGAGCAGCTGGAGGGTGCGCTCGTCGGGGCCGTCGTAGAACCGCTCCAGCACCTGCTCGAACGGACGGGGGTCGGCAGCTGCCGCGGCGAACAACGTCATCGACGAGCGCAACTTCAGATCATCCGGATAGCCCAGGATGTCGGAGGCGGTCCGTTCCGGCGACGCTTCCAGGACCGCGGAGGCGGCGGCCAGAAGGCGAGGACCCAGGATCGGGTGCGCCAGGTACGCCTGAGCCTCGGCCAGCCCCGAGATGGCGTACCGGCCGGCGGTCGGGCTCGAACCCAAGCCGTCCAGCTGCGGGAAGATGTACCACATCCAGTGGCTGCGCTTGCGGCCCGCACGCAGCTCGGCCACCGCCTTCCCGAAGACGCCGCCGTCCTGCGCGCGTACGAAACGATCAAGGTCTAGTAGCGGCAACGCAGCACCACCATCGTGTGTCCGCCGACCGGCAGACCACCGCCGGCCTTGGTGACCCGCCGCCGGTTGGCGAGCATCGGGTCGGCCGTGCTCACCACGATCTCCCACGTCGAGCCGTACGCGCGTTGCGGCAGGGTGAACGTCACGTCCTCGCCGAGCGGGTTGAACAGCAGCAGGAACGAGTCGTCGCTGATCGTCTCGCCCAGCGCGTCCCGCTCCGGAATGCCCTTGCCGTTGAGGAACACGGTCATCGTCATGCCGCCGCGGGCGTTCCAGTCGGCCTCGGTCATCGGCTCGCCGTCGCGCCGCAGCCAGGCGATGTCGGTGACCTTGGTGCCGGGCACCGGTTCGCCCTGGAAGAACCGCCGCCGCCGGAACACCGGATGGTCCTTGCGCAGCTTCACGACGCTGGCGGTGAACCGGGTCAGCAGATCGTGGTTGCGGGCGTCGGCCCAGTCCATCCACGCGATCTCGTTGTCCTGGCAGTAGACGTTGTTGTTGCCGCCCTGGGTCCGCCCGAGCTCGTCGCCGTGCGAGACCATCGGCACGCCCTGGCTGAGCAGCAGCGTGGCCAGGAAGTTCCGTTTCTGCCGTTCCCGTAGCTTGTTGACCTCACTGTCGTCGCTGGGGCCCTCGGCGCCGCAGTTCCACGACCGGTTGTGACTCTCGCCGTCCCGGTTCTCCTCACCGTTGGCCTCGTTGTGCTTGTCGTTGTACGAGACCAGGTCGGTCAGGGTGAAGCCGTCGTGGGCGGTGACGAAGTTGATCGACGCGATCGGACGGCGGCCGTCGATCTCGTACAGGTCGGACGAACCGGCGAACCGCGACGCGAACTCCCCCAGGCTGGACGGCTCACCACGCCAGAAATCGCGGACCGAGTCACGGTACTTACCGTTCCACTCGGTCCACAGCGGCGGGAACCCGCCGACCTGGTAACCGCCGTCGCCGACGTCCCACGGCTCGGCGATCAGCTTCACCTGCGACACCACCGGATCCTGATTGACCAGGTCGAAGAACGCGGCCAGCCGGTTCACCTCGTGGAACTCGCGGGCCAGGGCGGACGCCAGGTCGAAGCGGAACCCGTCGACGTGCATCTCGGTGACCCAGTACCGCAGCGAGTCCATGATCAGCCGCAGCGACTCGTGGTGCCGCACGTTCAGGCTGTTCCCGGTGCCGGTGGTGTCGTAGTAGTAGCGCTTGTCCTCGTCGACCAGCCGGTAGTAGGCCGGGTTGTCGGCCCCGCGGAACGACAGCGTGGGACCCAGGTGGTTGCCCTCGGCGGTGTGGTTGTAGACCACGTCCAGGATCACCTCGATCCCGGCCGCGTGCAGCGCCTTGACCATCGTCTTGAACTCCTGCACCTGCCCGCCACGCCCACCGAACGAGGCGTAGCCGTTGTGCGGCGCGAAGAACCCGATGGTGTTGTAACCCCAGTAGTTCGACAGGCCCTTCTCGATCAGGCCGCTGTCGTGCACGAACTGGTGCACCGGCATCAGCTCGACCGCGGTCACACCCAGCTTCTTGAAGTGCTCGATCATCACCGGGTGGGCCAGGCCCGAGTAGGTGCCCCGGACGTCCTCGGGGATACCCGGGTGGTCGATCGTCATGCCCTTGACGTGGGCCTCGTAGATCACCGTCTGGTGCATCGGGACGCGCAACGGGCGGTCGTTGGCCCAGTCGAAGAACGGGCTGACCACGACCGAGCGCATCGAGTACGGCGCCGAGTCGCCCTCGTGGAAGGTGTCGGGCTCGCCGAACCGGTACGAGAACAGCGCCTGGTTCCACTCGATGTGCCCGTCGATCGCCTTGGCGTACGGGTCGAGCAGCAGCTTGCCCGGGTCACAGCGCAGGCCGGCGGCCGGGTCGTAGCGGCCGTGCACGCGGTAGCCGTACCGCTGGCCGGGCTCGATCCGCGGCAGATAGCCGTGCCACACCAGGGCCTCGCGCTCGGGCAGATCGACGCGGGTCTCCTTGCCGTCCTCGTCGAACAGGCACAGCTCGACCCGCTCGGCGACCTCGGAGAACAGGGCGAAGTTGGTGCCGCCGCCGTCGTAGGTGGCCCCCAGCGGGTATGGATTGCCCGGCCAAATCTTCGTCATCTCCACACCTTGGCACTATGTCAGGTGATGCCTGAACCCGCCCGGCGACGTCGCCTGCTCATCCTCGCCATCTGCTGCATGAGCCTGTTCATCGTCGGCCTCGACGTCACGATCGTGAACATCGCCCTGCCGAGCCTGCGCACCGACCTCGACGCCGACGTCTCGGGGTTGCAGTGGGTGATCGACGCCTACACGCTGGTGGTCGCGAGCCTGCTCATCCTGGGCGGATCCCTGGCCGACCGGTTCGGCCGGCGCCGCGTCTTCCAGACCGGCCTGGCCCTGTTCACCGCCGGGTCGCTGCTGTGCGGCGTGGCGCCGACGCTGGGCTGGCTGATCGCCTTCCGCATGCTCCAGGCGGTCGGCGGGTCGATGCTCAACCCGGTCGCTATGTCGATCATCACAAACACGTTCACCGACCGGCGGGAGCGCGCCCGGGCCATCGGCGTGTGGGGCGGCGTGGTCGGGCTGAGCATGGCGGCCGGCCCGGTGGTCGGTGGCCTGCTGGTGGCGTCGTTCGGCTGGCGGTCGATCTTCTGGATCAACGTGCCGATCGGGGTGGCCGCGATCGTGCTGGTCGCCGTGTTCGTCCCGTCCTCGCCGTCACGAGCACGGCGCTTAGACCCGGTCGGTCAGGTGCTTGTCCTCACGGTGCTGGCGTCGCTCACGTACGGCCTGATCGAACGCTTCTGGCCGGGTTTCGTCGTGGCCGCGCTCGCCCTCGTTCTCCTCGTGCGGCATTCCTTGACCCGCGAAGATCCACTTCTCGATGTACGGCTCTTCCGCCGCCCGCCCCTGGCCGGCGCCACCGTCATCGCGGTGTGCGCCTTCGCCGCGCTCGGCGGTTTCCTCTTCCTGACCACGATCTACCTGCAGGACGTACGCGGCTACAGCGCTCTGCACGCCGGCCTGTACATCCTGCCGATGGCCGCGATGACCTTCGTCTGCGCGCCGCTGTCCGGCCGCCTGGTCGGTGCCCGCGGCGCCCGCCCGCCCCTGGTGATCGCCGGCGTCTTCATCGGCCTGTCGGCGCTGCTGCTCACCCGGCTCACCGCGACCAGTCCCGCCGCGCTCCTGATCGTCGCGTTCGTGCTGTTCGGCATCGGTTTCGGCTTCGTCAACTCGCCGATCACCAACACCGCGGTCTCCGGCCTGCCGATCCACCAGGCCGGGGTGGCCGCCGCGATCGCCTCGACCAGCCGCAACACCGGGAACGCTCTGGGCGTGGCCGTGCTCGGCTCGCTCGTGGCCGGCGCCGCCGTGTGGTGGATCGTCGCCGCGCTGGGGGCGGCGATCGTCGTGCTCGGGGTGGCCAGCACGCGAGCCGTCCAAGATCAGCACGTATCCTCGACCGCATGAGCCCGCCCGCCCTGATCGTGGTGAGCGGGCAACCCGGCAGCGGCAAGACCACCCTGGCCCACGAGATCGCGCGCGCGGTGGGCTGTCCCGCGATCTGCCGCGACGAGATCCGCGAGGGCATGACCCTCGCGGGTACGCCGGACCGCACGATGCGCCGCACCTACGACGCGTTCTTCGACACCCTCGGCGTGCTGCTGCGGGCGGGCTGCACGGTCGTCGCCGAGGCCGCCTTCCAGGACCGGCTGTGGCGCCCGATCCTGTCCCCGCTGGCCGGCCTGGCCGCGATCCGGATCGTCCGCTGCCACGTCGACCCGGTCGTCGCCCTGGCCCGCGTCGAGCAGCGGTTGGCGATACCGACCCGGGCCGCCCACGACGACCGGGGCCACCTGTCCCGCCCGCCGGACGCGTCGTGGACCCCGATCAGCCTGGACGTGCCGACCCTGGACGTGGACACCACCGACGGCTACCACCCCGGCCTCGACCTGATCGCCGGGTTCGCCCGCGCGTGAGACCCTTCAGCCGTGGCCAGTCGATCACGTCCCCTGTTCGCCCGCCTCTACCAGCGAGCCAGCGTCGTGATGGACGAGCACGGTGTCGCCGCCCACCGGCGCGCCGCGGTGGCCGGCCTGCGCGGGCGCGTGATCGAGGTGGGCGCCGGTAACGGCCGGATGTTCGCCTGCTACCCACCGGCGGTGACCGAGGTGGTCGCGGTCGAACCCGAGCCCCACCTGCGCGCGGCGGCCCTCGACGCCGCCTCGGCCGCGCCGGTCCCGGTGACCGTGGTCGACGGGCTCGCCGAATCCCTGCCCGGCCCGGACGCCGCGTTCGACGCCGGCGTGACCGCCCTGGTGCTGTGCTCGGTGCCGTCCCAGGCCTCGGCGCTGGCCTCGCTGCACCGGGTGATCCGCCCCGGCGGGGAGCTGCGCTTCTTCGAACACGTCGCGGCCACCGAGCCCGGGGCGCTGCGGCGGGTGCAACGGATCATGGACAAAACCCTGTGGCCGCCGCTGATGGGCGGCTGCCACACTGGCCGCGACACCGCCGCCGCGATCACCGCGGCCGGGTTCCGGATCACGTCGATCGACCGCTTCGTGTTCCCGGCCACCGGCCCGCGTGGCCCGGCCGGCCCGCACATCCTCGGGAGCGCGACCCGCCCATGAAGCCCGACGTCTCCTGCGTCTTCGTCTGCCACGACGACGCCGGCCGCATCCTGCTGGCCCGCCGCTCGGCCGGCGCCCGCGACGAACCCGGCGCCTGGGACTGCGGCGCCGGCGCGATCGAGTTCGGCGAGACCTTCGAGCAGGCGGTCACCCGCGAGGTCACCGAGGAGTACGGCACCCCGCCGCTGTCGATCACCCAGCGCGGCGTACGCAACATCCTCCGCACCGACCCGCCGTCGCACTGGGTCGCGGTCGTCTTCTCGGTCCGCCTGGACGCCCGCCACGCCCGCATCGGCGAGCCGCACAAGTTCGACGAGCTGGGCTGGTTCACCGCCGACCGGCTCCCCTTCCCGCTGCACTCCCAGTTCCCCGAGACGCTGGCGCTGCTGGCCGAGAGCCGCGACCTGTCGTACGAGGGCGTGATCCGCTCCCTGGTCCGCGAGGTCCCCGAACTCCGCGAGGCGCTGGCCGCCCACATCGCCTCCCACGGCGAGGTCCTCCAGCACGTCTTCCTCGACCTCGACGTCACCCCGTTCGTCCTGGCCGCGTGGCGGGCCGGCGACACCGAGCTCGTGCGGCGCTGCCTCTACCTCCTGGAGGACGCGATGACCTCCACCGACCCGAGGACCCGCGGCCTGGCCGCCGCCTTCGTCGAGGGGGTCCAGCCCTGGGATCCCGCGGTCAAGCCGTTCGTCGCCCTCTGGCCCGCCGCTCTCTCGCGCCAGGCCGCGTCGTGACCGGCCTCGCGGTGACGGTGCGCCCGGCCTCCGACGCCGACGCGGCCGCCCTGGCCGGGCTGCGCTGGCGGCGGGCCACCCAGGACCACGACCACCAGGGCGACAACCTGGACGAGTTCGTCGCCACGCTGGCCGACTGGATGCGTACTCACCCCGGCCACCGGGCGTTCGTGGCCGAGGCCGGCGGCGAGGTCGTCGGGATGGCCTGGCTGGCCGTCCTCGACCGGGTGCCGACCGCGAACAAGTACTCGCGGCGCAGCGGTGACGTGCAGTCGGTGTTCGTCGTCCCCGAGCTGCGCGACCACGGGATCGGCGCCCAGCTGATGTCGGCCGTGCTCGACGAGGCCCGCCGGCTGGAACTGGAGCACGTGACGGTGCACTCCAGCGCCCGGGCCGTGCCGTTCTACCAGCGCAGCGGCTGGACGCACGACCGCGAGACGCTCAACTGGTCGTCAGCGCGTCCCCCGGGCGGGTGAGGCATCCGCCGGCCGACCCCACCGCGTGCAGGCCGGCGAGGTCGCCGGCTCGTCCTGGTGCCGACCGAACGAGGACCGCGGAACTGAGCCGGTTGACCGCCCGCGCCGCCGACGCCCTCGGCCCGGAGACCACCGAGATGCCGCGAAATTGGTTGACCTTGGTGGTAGACAGCCACAGTGGAACAAACCCTGGAATTCCCTGACCTGCTGCGCGCGATCGACGACCGGTCGGCCGCCTTCCGCGCGGCGGTCGCCTCCGCGCCCAGCCTCGACGTGACGGTGCCGACCTGCCCCGAGTGGACGCTGTTCGACCTGGTGAAGCATCTGGGCGAGGGGCGCCGCGCCTGGGCCGCCACGGTCGTCGCCGGGCCGCAAGCCACGGCGAAGGTCATACCGCAGGGTGAACCGGCCGCCCCTCGGGAGAGCGAGGCCCTGGCGGAGTGGTCGGCCGAATCCACGCGGCAACTGCTCGACGCCCTGCGGGAGGCCGGTCCCGATCGGGCCTGCTGGGCCTGGTGGGGCCGGTCGCAGTCGCCGCTGACCTGCGCCGCCGTCGCCCGGCGCCAGCTCGCCGAGATCGCCGTGCACACGTACGACGCCCAGCTCACCGTGGGCGCGCCGGAGCCGCTGCCGGACGCGATCGCCGTCGACGCGGCCGAGGAGTTCCTGACCACCTTCTGCACGACCACGGTCGCCTGGCCGCACGAGCCCGCGGTCGTCGACTACCACGTCGGCGAGGGCCGCTCCTGGCGCAACCAGCTCTCCGGCGACGGCGCCCGGGTGTTCCGCCTCGCCGGGCCCGGCCAGGCGGCCGACGCCACGGCCGAGGGCTCGGCCCACGAGCTGGTCCTCGCCCTCTACGGCCGGCTCCCGCTGGACTCCTTGAAGCTGGACGGCAACCGGCTCCTCTTCGACCAGCTGGTGGAATGGGATCCGGAGCGGTAGGGCTCAGTCGCCGGCCTGCGCGCCGTGCCGGAAGAAGTCGACGACCTGGCCGGCCGGGAGCCGGACGCCGAGACCGGAGATCGCGAGGAAGGCCTCGGCCAGGACCTCCGGCGGCAGGTCGGCCTCCTCGACACCCACCGTCCGGGCGATCCGCGCCGTGGCCAGGGCCGGGTCGCTGAGCAGCGGGATGACCGGACGTCTGGGACAACAACACCTTCCCGTTCTTCGACGTCGCGTGGTCGCCGCCGTGGCGGCGGGAACAGCGGGCCAGGGACGCCCTGCGCTGGATGGCCGACCTGGGGCCGGGGCGCCGGGCGTGGATGAGCGACATCGTCGGCGAACGGATCCTCGGCCCGGCCCCGGACCGGCCCAAGCACCATCGCGACCACCTCGGCCACGTCCGACCGGCGACGGAGCCGCTGGCCGGCCCCGGCGACTACGCCCTCGACCAGGCCACCCTGCGGAGCTTCCTGATCGAGCGGGCCGGGACACGGCTCGTCGGCCATGTCACGCTGGCCACGCCGCGGCGCTTCGACGTTCCGGACGGCCGACCGGACGCGACCGTCACGCTGCGCCTCGCCGAGATTCACGAGGCCCGGCTGGACAGCGCCGACGCCGGCGGCGCCGCCCTCGACGGGGCAACGATCCGGGTCGGCACCCGCGGCCTGCTGACCGGGTCGGGCGGCACGATCTCGGTCGACGACCCGTGCTGGCATCTGTCACCGGCCGGCCGGGCCGCGGATGCGATCACCCCCGTGGAACGGCCGTCGCGCGTCCCCGAGCCGGAACGGCGGGCCCGCCTCTCCGCCGGCGCCGTTGACGCGGCGCTGGTCCTGAAGTTCGCGATGATGCTGGTCCGCTCGGTGCGCTACGCCAAGCAGGTCGGCCGGGTCCCGCTCGGGGAGATCAGCGCCGCGCTGGCCGGGGCCGGCCACGCGGTGCTGTCGGCCGCGACGCGACCGTGGGGACGCCGCGACCGGGCGCTGCGCCGCCTCGCCGAGGGGTGGCTGGAGGCCAGCCCCTACCTCATCCACGAGCTGCGGCGCCTGATGCCGGACAACGCCTGGCTGAACGCGATGCCCGACCGCGGCCGCCCGGCACCGCCCGGCCGGCCGGACCGCGGTCAGCTCACGCTGGCGACCTTCCGCGACGGCGGGGCGCTGGTCACCCTGGCCGCGGCCGGCACGTGGGAGCTCAGCACGACCGAGCTGCCCGGCGCGGCGCGCATGACGCTCGACGCGGCCGCGTTCGCCGCGCCTCAGGTGGTGACCGGCGAGCCGTTCGCGCTGGGCGACGTCGTCACCGTCAGCGTGGCCTGATCGAGGACCGCCTCGACGCCGAGCGGGACGGCCGGGCAGCCCGGTCCCAGCGGGAGGCCGGCCACCACCGGGACGGGCAGGCCGCCGAGCTGGTCCTTCAGCACGTCGGTCAGCGTCCAGCCCCGGTCGGCGTAGCCGTCGAAGCCCGTGAACCGGCCCACGGCCACCCCGGCCACGCTCGCCAGGACACCGGCCCGGCGCAGGTGGGTCAGCTGGCGGTCGACCTGGCCCAGGCCGAGGGTACGTTCGCCGGTGAGCAGCAGGATGGCGCCGGTCAGGTCGGGCAGCCCGGCGCCGATCATCGCCCGGATCGCGGCCAGGTCGCCGCCGAGCAGCAGGCCGGTGGCGCGCCCGGGCACCCACGCCTCGCCGGTGACCCGGAGCGGCAGCACGCCGGGCGAGTCGCCGTGATGGCCGCCCACGCGGTGCCGGCGCCACGACTCGAGATGCCGGAACGTCGCTTCGCCCGTACCCATGAACTGTTCCATCAGTGGACCGCCGGGCCGGTGGTCAGGGTGCCGGCTTCGGTGTCGATGACGCCGGGTACGCCGAGCGCGAAGCACATCTGGTCGGCCCGGTGGCCGAACGGCAGCCCGCTCAGGATCGGCACGCCCAGCCCGCCCAGCCGGTCGCGGACGATGCCCAGCGCCACCTCCGCGTCCAGGCCGGCCTCGCAGCCGCTGAGGTCGCCGAGCGCGACGCCGCGGATCCCGGCCAGGAGCCCGCTGCGCCCGAGCGTCCAGAGGAACCGGTCGAAGTGCACGCCCTGCGCGCCCTCCAGGCAGAGGATGGCGCCGTCCAGGCCGGGCAGCCCGGCGCCGATGAAGTTGCTGACCGCGCCGGAGAAGCCGCCGGCGAGTACGCCCTCAGCGCGCCCGTCCACCAGGGCGGAACCGTGCAGGGTGATCGGTTCGGGCTCGAAGAGCAGCCGGCGGGCGGTGGCGTCGGTGCGGCCGCCGGCGCCGACGCAGCCGTGGATGGTCGCCAGGCCGGTCTGCGCCCAGAGCCACACGTGCAGGTTGGCGATGTCGCTGAAGCCGATCACCGGCTTCGGGTCGGCGCGGACGGCCTCGGCGTCGATGCCGTCGACGATGCGGTAGGCGCCCGCCCCGCCGGTCACCGCGACGACCGCGCGTACGCCCGGGTCGCGGAACGCCTCGTTCAGGTCGGCCAGGCGGTCCTCGTCGCGCCCGGCCATGTACCCGTGGCGGTCGCGGGCGTGCGTACCCACCTCGGGTTTCAGCCCCCACCCGGCCAGAACCGCGCCGACCTGCTCGACCCACGCGTCGTCGGCGAAGCTGGCCGGTGACACCAGCCGCACCCGGTCACCCTCATGGAGCCGTCTCCCCCGCACGGGCATGACCCTACCCATCGCATGGCGTTAGGCATCGTTCAGGATGTATCGATGAACGTCTCTGTAACGCTACTCTCCGTGGCATGCGTATCCTCGTGCGTACCCTCCTCCTCGCCGCCACCGTGGCCGTCGGGCTCGGCGTGCCCGCCGCCGCGAACGCCGACCCCACGCCGCTTGTCGTCGGCGGCCGACCGGCCAGCGAGAACTACTCGTTCCTGGTCTACAGCTCGGGCTGCACCGCCTCGCTGATCAAGGCGAACGGGGTGGTCACGGCCAAGCACTGCCCGACGCCCGGCTCGGTGCGGGTCGGCAGCGTCGACCGGTCCAGCGGCGGCACCGTCGTCGCGGTCCGCCGGGCGGTCAGCAACCCCACCATCGACGTCAAGCTGTTCGAGCTGTCGTCCTCCGTGTCGTACGCGCCGGCGCCGATCCCGACCACCTCGGGCGCGACCGGAACCGCCACCCGGATCATCGGCTGGGGCCAGACCTGCCCGCAGAGCGGCTGCGGCTCGGCGCCGCGGATCGCCAACGAGCTGGACACCTCGATCGTCGCCGACAGCCGCTGCTCCGGCATCAACGCCGGCTACGAGATCTGCACCAACAACACCAACGGCAACGCCGGCGCCTGCTACGGCGACTCCGGCGGCCCCCAGGTCCGCCAGATCAGCGGCCGCTGGAACCTGATCGGCGCCACAAGCCGGGCCGGCAACAACAACCCGACCTGCGCCACCGCCCCGTCCATCTACGGCGACCTGCCGTCCATCCGCTCCTGGATCAACACCCAGGTCGGCGGCCTACCCTCCTGACCCCCGTCCCCTCACCGGCCGCGGCCCACCCGCCGGACCGCGGCCGCGAGGGCGTCCATGTCCTCGTCGAACCGTTCCCGCGAGACCTTGACGAAGGTCAGTTCACGCCACGCCGCCGGAAGGTGCGCGGGGTCGGCGTCCGGCAGCAGCACGGGGATCACCCGTGCCGGGCCGGTCATCAGGAGTTCGACCTGCCGGCGTTGCTGGTCGCTGTATCCGGCGATGCCGCTGGTGCAGACCACGAAAGTCGCCGGGTCGTCGGTCGCCTTCCCGAAGACCTCGGACCAGTCCCCGCCCATGGCGACGTCCTCCGCGAAGTCGACTCTCAACCCGGCTTCGGACAGGGCACTGACGATGTCGAAGGCTTCCCGCCGCTTGTCGGCGGGATACAGGACCAGAGCGTCGTGCCGCACCCGGACCTCCGAGGTGTCCAGCGTCGAGATGCGCTGCTGATCGAGCAGGAACCGCACGCTGGCGTTGCGCAGCGCCGGGCCGGTCAGCCAGTCGACGCCCTGCCGTCCGGTCAGCAGGCGGCGCAGGTCGGCGTCGAGCCGCAGTTTCGTCGCGACCAGCGCCGCGGGGCCCGCGCCCTCGCCGGCACGATCGGCGTAGGTGTCCGGATTCCAGGTCGCCACCTCGGCCGGCAACTCGTCCGACCCGGTCAGCGCCTCGAACACGTCCGGCCACCGATGCTCCAGGCAGCGGGAGACCGCGAAGAAGCGGACCGGGATGCCCTCCGCGACGCCCGACAGTTCCTGGCTGATGGCGAGGTCGATGAGCAGGTTGTTGACGAACCGGATCAGCGCTCGCGGATTACCGCCCAGCGCCGCGGCCGCGACCGGGAGCACCGGTTCCAGCTCGGTGGCGATCTCGGGTGGCTGGTCCCGCAGCAGGATCCGGCAGAAGTCGTTCATGCGTCCCAGCGACGGCGGGATGTGGAACGGCAGCTGGACGATCTTGTCGAGGTAGAGCTCGCCCTTGAAGCCGGCGATGCCGAACTCGGTGGCGTAGCGGTGTTGCAGGTAGCCCTCGATCACCTTGCGGGCCACGCCGAGGATGAAGATGAAGCCCTGCTGCGCCAGCACCAGCTTGATGCTCTCCAGCAGCCGGATGGCCTGGTCCGGGAAGCAGCGGTCGAGATCGTCGATGAGCACGACGACCCGGAGGTCGCCGCGCAACCGCACCTCGTCCAGGCTGTTGAACGCTCCGAAGTAAAGGCTGCGGTCGAGCAGCGGGTCGGGGGTCAGCCGTTCGTCCCGCTCGATCATGTCCTTGGCGACGAACCCGGCCTCGACCTCGGCGAAACCGGGCACCTTCACCTTGGCCTTGGCCGAGAAGCCGTAGGCGATGGCCCGCAACGACCGGACCAGGTTCTTCCCGGTCTGGCCGAAGCGGGTCGCGAATCCCTGGTGGGTCTCCAGCGACCGCACGATCGTGCCGACCAGCGGGACGATCGGGTGTTCCTCCTGCTCGTACCGCCACGCGTTGAACCAGACCGTGACGATCTCGGGCTTGTCGTCGAGTTCCCGCTCGATCAGGCGCATCAGGCTGGTCTTGCCGGTCCCCCACTCGCCGAAGACGCCGATGGTGAACGGCCCCCGCGTCTCGGACGCGGCGCCGGCCAGAACCCGGGCGTAGGTGCCGAACCCGAGGCCGTCGGCGCCGCGCGCCTCGACCTCGCCGATGGCTTGATCAGTGAGCAGACCGACCTTCATGGACAGACCGTAGACGGGCAGCGACCGTCCGTCACCACGGCGGCGTTGTTACTCTTGAGTAATGAGCGATGTTGTGGACGCCGGGCGCCTGCGGGACGTGCTGGACGGGCGGTGGGGGTGGGTTCGGCGGACGGCTCGGAGCCGGCTCGGTGGTGATCACTTCGTGGCGGTGCCCGGGGAGACCGTCGAACAGGCGCGGGAGCGGATCGGCCGGCTGATCCGGGAGCTGCCGACCGACATCGGCGCCGCGGCCGCGTTCCCGACCGAGGACCGGGACGCCTTCGACCCCGGCGCGGCCGTGGTGTCGGCCGAGATGCTCGCTCAGCTCGACCTGTCGCTGATGGTGAAAGCCGGCGTGCAGTGGGGGCTGTTCGGCGGGGCGGTGGCGGCGCTGGGCACCCGGCGTCATCACGAGGCGTACCTGAAGAAGATCATCTCGGCCGATCTGCTGGGCTGCTTCGCGATGACCGAGACGGGACACGGCTCGGACGTGCACCGGCTGCGGACGGTCTGCGTCTACGACCCGGGCACCGGGGAGTTCGACCTGCACACCCCGCACGAGGCCGCCCGCAAGGACTACATCGGCAACGCCGCCCGGGACGGCCACCTCGCGGTGGTCTTCGCGCAGCTCGTCACCCTGGGTGAGCGGCACGGCGTCCACGCGTTCCTGGTCCCGATCCGGGACGAGGACGGCGCCCCACACCGGGGGGTCACGATCGGTGACAACGGCGTGAAGGCGGGACTGGCCGGGGTCGACAACGGCCGGCTGTCCTTCGACCACGTGCGGGTGCCGCGGGAGATGCTGCTCGACCGGTACGGCCAGGTCGCGCCGGACGGCACCTACCGCAGCCCGATCGAGAACGACACCCGCCGCTTCTTCACGATGCTGGGCACGCTCGTCCGCGGCCGGGTGACGGTCGGCGGCGCCGCGTCGGCGGCCACCAAGGAGGCGCTCACGATCGCCGTCCGCTACGGCGAGACCCGCCGCCAGTTCACCGCCCCGGGCCAGGACCGCGAGATCGTCCTCAACGACTACCTGGCCCACCAGCGCAAGCTGGTCATCGCGCTGGCCGGGACCTACGCGCTGACCTTCGCGCAGGAGGAACTGGTCGCCGCCATGCACGAGGTGCAGACCTCGGACGAGCCGGTCGACGAGAAGCGTCAGCGGGAGCTGGAGTCGCGGGCGGCGGCGCTCAAGGCGGCTCAGACGTGGCACGCCACCCGGACCATCCAGACCTGCCGGGAGGCCTGCGGCGGCGCCGGCTACCTGGCCGAGAACCGGCTGCCGGGGCTCAAGGCCGACACCGACGTCTTCACCACGTTCGAGGGCGACAACACGGTCCTGCTGCAACTCGTGGCCAAGGGGCTGCTCACCGGCTACCGGGACGCGTTCGGCTCGCTCGACGGGTGGGGCCGGGCGACGTTCGTCGCCGACCAGGTGCGCGCGATGGTGCTGGAGCGTACGGCGGCCCGATCGTTGATCCAGCGGCTGGTGGACGCCACGCCGGGCGGGAGCGACGACGGCCCGTTCACCAGCCGCGGCTGGCAGCTCCGGATGTTCGAGGACCGGGAGAAGCACGTCCTGGACGGCGTCATCCGGCGGCTGCGCAAGGGGGCCGAGGCCAAGAAGGACCGGCCGTTCGACATCGTCAACGACGTCCAGGACCACCTGCTCGCGGCCGCCTCCGCGCACATCGACCGGGTCGTGCTGGAGGCGTTCGTCGCGGGCATCGATCGGGCGGCCGACCCGGCGGCCGCGGCGCTGCTGTCACGGGTCTGCGACCTGTACGCGCTGAGCACCATCGAGGCCGGCAAGGGCTGGTTCCTGGAGCACGAGCGGCTCACCCCGGCCCGGTCGAAGGCGCTCACCGGCACGGTCAACAGCCTGCTCAAGGAGCTGCGGCCGCAGCTGACGACGCTGGTCGACGCGTTCGCGATCCCGGACGCGTGGCTGGCCTGCGCGATGCTGCGGGAGGAGCCGGGCCGGCAGGAGGAGATGGCCCGGCACGACGAGCGCGCCGGTCAGCGGGCCGACGCCGCCACCACCGCCGTGGCCAGCAGCGGCACGCCGACCAGCGCGAAGAGCACCGGCACGGAGGCGTACGCGGCGCCGAGCCCGAAGAACGCGTAGAGCCCGACCGCCACCACCTCGCCGGCGAAGCCGCTCACCGAGAGGACCGTCGAGCGGACGGCGCTCGGCGTGACCTCCTGCAGCCGCGTCTCGGTGAGGACGATCGCGAACTGCAGCAGGCCGAACGCCGCCCCGATCGGCAGCATCCCGGCCGGGTGCCGGCTGAAGCCACCGGCGGCCAGCAGCACCGACGCCACGGTCAGCACGACGCCGAGACCGCGCGGCCCGAGCGTCGACCAGCGGCCGGCCAGCGAGCTGCCCACGGCCATGAACAGGGCGGGCACCGCGAAGTAGAGCCCGGCGTAGGCGACCGGCACGCCGGCGGCCCGGGTGACCAGCGGGATGTATTCGTCCAGCGCGGTGAAACCGGGCACCAGGGCGGCCGGCACCAGGGCGAACCGCACGGCCTTGCCGCGGGCGTGCCGGAGCCCGGCCTTCAACGTGGCGACATAGCCGAGTTGATCGTCGTCCGATGAGGAGACCGAGGACGGCGGGAAGCCGAGCGCCACCACCCCGGCCGAGAACGCGACCAGCGTGCTCACCACGCCGACCAGCAGGTAGCCGCCGAGCAGGAACGCCGGGGTGGCCAGCAGCGTGGCGACGAGCATGGACAGGATGGCGACCGTGCCGCCCCGGCCGGCCACCCGCGCGTACGTGGAAGGGTCGTCCAAGGAGTCGTAGAGCAGGGCTTCGAGCGTGCCCGAGCCGAGCGCCCCGCCGAGTCCCCACAGCACGAAACCCAGGGCGAAACCGGGGTACGCCGGCCATAGCGTCCAGCTCAGGTAGCCCAGGGCGGTCAGCGTCGCGCCGAGCGCGTACAGCCGCCGGCGCGACCACGAGTCGGCCCACGCGCCGGACGGGATCTCGGCCGTGAACGACACCACCGACCAGATCACGAACAGCGACGAGATCTCGGCCGTGGTGAGGCCGGCGTCCGCGAACAGCAACGCGTACACCGGGTAGAAGACAATGCCTTCCTCCAGCGCGCGGACGGCGTAGAAGCGTCAATGTCGGGTCATGGACCGACGATGTCCGGCGGTGGGCGTACCCGTCAACCGGTTTTTCACGGACGGGTGGGGACAGTGCCGATCACGGTGCTCCGCGCCATAGGGTGCCTCATGACCGACGTCGCGCTGGTCGACCGGATGCGCCCCGGCGACCATGTCTGCTGGACGTTCGCCCACGACGGCGAGCGCCGGCGGGTGGTCGGCGGCTGGGTGCGGGCGGGGCTGCGCGACCACCATCTGATCGTCTACCGCACCGGCGCCGCCGACGCCGTCACCGAACTCGCGGCGGAACGCGTCGACACCCGCGCGGCGATCGCCTCGGGCCGGCTGCGGGTGCTGCCGGTCGGCGAGGACTGGCTGGCCGCCGGGGCGTTCGACGCCGACACCGCCGACCGCGCGTTCCACGCCGACCTCGAACAAGCCCTGCGATCCGGGTACGCCGGGCTGCGCGCGATCGCCGACATGGCCTGGGCGGCCCGCCGGGACCCCGGCGCCGAGCAGCTCGGCCGCTACGAGCGTCAGATCAACCGGCGCATCGCCGGCGGCTACGGCATGGCCCTGTGCCTCTACGACCGCCGGGTGTTCGCCGAGCCGCGGCTGAGCGAGCTGACCCGCGCCCACCCCGCCGCCGTCACCGAACGCACCCCGCACACCGGGTCGCCGCTGCTCCGGATGGTCCGCCGCGCCGACGGGCTGCGGCTGTCCGGCGAGGCCGACCTGTCGAACCGGGACGCGTTCGCCACCGTCCTGGCCCATCTGCTCGAGGACACCACCGCCCCCGAGGTGGTGCTCGACCTGACCGACCTCCGGTTCGCCGACGCCACCAGCTGCCGCCAGGTGGTGACCGTGGCCCGCGAGTCCGGCGGCCGGGTCCGCACCGTCGGCGCCCGCCCGTCACTGCGCCGGCTACTCGCCCTGCAGGGCGCCGAACGGGTCCCCGGCCTGCTGCCGTCCGTGGCAGTCTGACGGGATGAGCAGGCCATCGATCTTCGAGTACGCGGGCGGGGCGGCCGCCTTCCGCGCGCTGGCCGCGGACTTCCACGCCCGGTGCGTCGTCGACCCCGAGCTGGAGCACCCGTTCTCACACACCACCGACCCGCACCACGTCGACCACCTGGCCGAGTACTGGGGTGAGGTGCTGGGCGGTCCCCCGGTCTACTCGGCCGAGCGCATCGGCCACTCCGGCATGCTCGACATCCACGCCCGCAACGGCATGCAGCCCCCGCTGGTGGCCGCGTTCGTCCGCTGCTTCGACGAGGCCGTCGTGGCCCAGCTGCCCGCCGACCCGTCGCTGCGCCAGACCTTGCACGACTACATGGTCTGGGCGACGACCGAGGTCATGTGGTACGACGCGAAGGACTCCGTCGTGCCATCCGCTCTGCCCATGCCGCGCTGGGACTGGTCCGGCCCCGCCACATGACGATCCGCCGCCTGAAGGCCTGTCTCAACGGCGGGCGCACGGAGCCGTTCGTCCCCTCGACGCCCGCGCAGATCGCCGCGGCCGCCGTCTCCGCCGTGGCCGCGGGCGCCGAGGCCATCCACGTGCACCCGCGCGCGGACGACGGCCGCGAGTCCCTGTCCCCCGACGACGTCGCCGCCGCCGTGACCGCCGCCCGCACCGCCGGCGTCCCGGTCGGGGTGACCACCGGCCGGTGGATCGCCCCGTCGAACCGCCACGACCTGATCGCCGCCTGGACCACGCTGCCCGACTTCGCCTCGGTCAACGTGAGCGAACCGGGTTACGACGACCTGGTCGCCCTGCTGCGCGCGAAAGGCGTCCAGGTCGAGGCCGGCGTATGGTCGGCCGACGAGGCCGACCGGGTGGGCCAGGTCGACCGCATCCTCGTCGAGATCATCGACACCCCGGCGGCCGACGCCCTGTCGAAGGCCGACGCCATCCTGGCCCGCCTCACGCCGTCGAAGGCCCCCATCCTGCTGCACGGCGAGGACGAGGCGTGCTGGCCGTTGATCGCCCACGCCGGCCGCCTCGGCCTCCCGACCCGGATCGGCCTGGAGGACACCCTGACCGGCCCGCGCGGCGAACCGGTCACCAGCAACGCCGACCTGGTCCGGCTGGCCATCGAGGTCTGGGACAACCGCTAGGACAGGCTCAGGTAGTGGCGCAGGTCGCGGGTCTCGCCGGTCACCGTTCGGACGGCCAGGATGCAGGTGTCGTCGTCGGGGTTGGCCTGGCGCAGGCGGTCGAGGACCTGCTCGAGCGGGCGCTGCGGCGACGTGAGCACCGCGTCGTCCATCGCCGTCATCACCGCCCGGAGGCCGTCGTCGGGGCCGCGGCGGCGATGTTCGACCAGGCCGTCGGTGTAGAGCAGGAGCACGTCGCCGGTGGCCAGGTCCAGGGTGGCGGTGGCGTAGCCGGCGTCCTCGAGCACGCCCAGCATGCAGCCGGCCGGGCGGGCCAGCGGCGTCGTGCGGCCGTCCCGGCACAGCAGCGGCGGCGGGTGCCCGGCCTGGGCCCAGGTCAGCCGCCGGGTCATCGGGTCGAAGCGGGCCACCACGGCGGTCGCCGCCAGTTCGGGGCGATCGCGTTCCAGCTCGCAGGTCAGCCGGTTCAGGTGGCCCAGCAGCACGGCCGGGTCGGTGGTCACCACGGCCAGCGCGCGCAGGGCGTGCCGGAGCTGGGCCATCGTGGTGGCGGCCTGGGTGCCGTGGCCGGCCACGTCGCCGACCGCGAGCAGCACCGAGCCGTCCCGGGCCTGGGCCGCGTGGTACCAGTCGCCGCCGACCAGGCTCTCCTGCCCGGCCGGGAGGTAGCGCAGCGCCACCTTGAGGCCGGGCAGCGTCAGCGGGCCGTCCGGCAACGGCAGGATGATCTGCTGCAGGGTGGCCGCCAGGGCGTGCTCGGCGGCCAGGTCACGGCGCTGGTCGGCGAGCTGCCGCTCGACCTCGGCCAGGCGTTGCGCGCTGGTCTCCCGCTCGGTGATGTCCTGCACGATGCCGAACACGCGCAGCGGGCGGCCGGTGGCGTCCCGGGCGGCGTCGGCCACCGTACGCAGATGTTTCACCTGGCCGTTCACCCGTACCCGCAGGGTCAGATCGACCCGCTCGAAGCGCGCGAAAGCCTCCTCCGCCGCCGTGCGCAGCGGCAGGTCCTCGGCCAGCGTCATCGCGTCCAGCTCGGGCTGGGTCAGCGGGCCGAGCGCCGGGTCGCGCTCGTAGATCCGGTAGAGCTGGTCCGACCAGCGCACCACCCCGCTGACCAGGTCGGCCTCGCCCCACCCGAGGTTGCCCAGCCGCTCGGTGCTGTCCACCCGGTCGGAGTCGCCGGGGTCCTCGTGCCGGAACCAGGTCAGCAGCAGCCCGCCGCCCACCCGGTGGGCCCGGACCGAGTAGATCGAGTCGAAGTACGGGAACGGCGGCACGTCGGCCGGATCGCCGGTGGCCAGCACCTCGGCGTAGATGTTCCAGCGGTCGCTGGTGATGGTCCTCGGGAACCAGCCCGACATGGTGGTGCCGATCAGCTCGCGGCCCCGGCGGCCGTCCGGCGCCACCGCCTCCGGGGTGACCGCGGCGAAGACCAGGTCGAGCAGCCGGCCCTCGGCGTCCCGGACCGGCGTGAACAGGGCCGACGCCCCGGGCAGGGCGTCCAGGATCCGCTGGGCCGCGGTCGGCCACGGGTCGCGGCGGGGCAGGCCGGGCGGCGCCGGGAAGCTCACCAGGTTCGGCTGCGGGGTCCGGCCCATCTCGGCCAGGTCGGGGATGTCCAGCAGGTTGATCACGCCGGCGGCCACCTCGGCCAGGTCGCGGTTCTGCTCCTCGGCCATCCGCAGCAGGTGCCGGTGAGCGTCGGCCAGCCGGCAGCGGACCCGGCCGGCCAGCAGCCCGACCGCCCGGTCGACCGTGGCCTCCCCCCGGCGCCCCGTCACCGTCTCGGCAGAAGCCGCGGCTCCCACGTATCGCCTCCCCTTGTCGCATGTCGCCCGGTTCCTGCATACGCGGAACGAACGGCAAGCGTCATCCCCCGAACATCCGCCATGCCTTCTCAGCTGTGGATATGCGGGATCAAGGTCACCCGATCGGGGACTCGGAGAGGTGGGTGAACAGTCAAATCTCGAAGAGGTCGCGCACGGCCTCGTTGAGGCGCACCATGCTCGAGCCGGTGACCATGCCGAGCAGCTCGGCGCCGATCGACGCGGGCAGCCGGCGCATCCGGTTGACCACCACGACACCGGTGATCGGGTCTTGCTCGGTGAGGGCCACGGCGAACGGCGGTAACTCGGTCGCGCCGCGCTGACGCACGATGGGCGCGCAGAAGGGCGCCGCGTTCTTGCGGTCGTTGTACGCGTCACCGGACAGCACCAGCACCCGGTATCGCAGATCGGTCCGGCTGCCTATGGTCCAGATCTCGCCACGCCTCATCGCAGCCGTGTCCCCTCGGCCGGCCCGTTGGTGGACGCGGCCACGCCCCACCGTCCCCCCGCCGACGCCATGCGTGGCAGCGTACCGTCGGGCCGATCTTCCCCCACGACCGGCTTGTCCCCTCCCCAGTTCGCTCACCAGGGAGGAGGATGAACCGCGGGATCCGACCCGATCGAACTGCGCCGGTCGCGAACGCGTAACAATGAGCGGGACGGACTAGGGAAGGAACGTGCAGATGACGGACAAGGCGCAGATCGGGGTCACCGGCCTGGCGGTGATGGGCCGGAACCTGGCCCGGAACTTCGCCCGCCACGGCCACACGGTCGCGGTGCACAACCGGAGCTACGGCCGGACCAAGGAACTGGTCGAGCAGTACGGCGACGAGGGCAAGTTCCTTCCGGCCGAGACCGCCGAGGAGTTCGTGGCCAGCCTGGAACGGCCGCGCCGCGTGGTGATCATGGTGAAGGCGGGCGGACCGACCGACGCCGTGATCGACGAGTTCGCCCCCCTGCTCGAGGAGGGCGACATGCTCATCGACGCGGGCAACGCCCACTACCTGGACACCCGGCGGCGCGAGGCGGCGCTGCGCGAGAAGGGCCTGCACTTCGTCGGCGCCGGCGTCTCCGGCGGCGAGGAGGGCGCGCTGCACGGCCCGAGCATCATGCCGGGCGGGCCCGTCGAGTCCTACGAGTCGCTCGGCCCGCTGCTCGAGGACATCGCGGCCAAGGTCGACGGGGAGCCGTGCTGCGTGCACGTCGGCCCGGACGGCGCCGGCCACTTCGTCAAGATGGTGCACAACGGCATCGAGTACGCCGACATGCAGCTCATCGCCGAGGCGTACGACCTGCTCCGGCAGGTCGGCGGACACTCGCCGGCCGAGATCGCCGAGATCTTCAAGGGCTGGAACGAGGGCCGGCTGGGCTCGTACCTGATCGAGATCACCGCCGAGGTGCTCAAGCAGAACGACCCGGCCACCGGAAACGCGTTCGTCGACATCGTGCTCGACCAGGCCGAGCAGAAGGGCACCGGCCGCTGGACCGTGCAGTCGGCGCTCGACCTGGGCGTGCCGATCAGCGGCATCGCCGAGTCGGTGTTCGCCCGCGCGCTGTCCGGCGGGGCGTCGGTGCGCGAGGCGGCGGCCGGGCTGCCCGGACCGACGGCGACCGCCGGGGCCGGTGGGGCCGACCTGCAGGCCGACATCGAGCAGGCGCTGTTCGCGTCCAAGATCGTCGCGTACGCGCAGGGCTTCCAGCAGATCCAGGCGGCCAGCAAGGAGTACGACTGGGAGATCGACCCGGGCGCGATGGCCAAGATCTGGCGGGCCGGCTGCATCATCCGGGCCAAGTTCCTCGACTACATCAAGCAGGCCTACGACAAGAACCCGTCGCTGCCGACCCTGCTGGTCGACGACTACTTCCTCGACGCCGTCAGCGGCGCCCAGGAGGCCTGGCGGCGGGTCGTCGCGCTGGCCGCCCAGCAGGGCATCCCGGCGCCCGGCTTCGCGTCGTCGCTGGCCTACTACGACGGGCTGCGGGCCAAGCGCCTCCCGGCCGCCCTGATCCAGGGGCAGCGCGACTTCTTCGGCGCGCACACCTACCGCCGCGTCGACAAGGACGGCTCGTTCCACATCATGTGGGCCACCGACGACCGCAACGAGACAGACGCCTAGTTGTTCAGCGCCACCGGGGCGGCCGCCATCAGCGCGGCCGCCTCGTGCGCGGGCATCGGCCGGGCGAGGTAGTACCCCTGGCCCAGCCGGTAACCAATCTCCCGAAGCCGGTTCGCCTGCGCCTCCGTCTCGATGCCCTCGGCCACCGCCGACAGCTGCAGGTACTCCGCCAGCTGGGCCACCGCCGCGGCCACCGCGAGCCGGCCCCGGTCGGCGCCCTCGCTGATCCCGTCGACGAACGACTTGTCCAGCTTCAGCACGTCCACCGGGAACGCCCGCAGCAGGCTCAGCGACGACTGCCCGGTGCCGAAATCGTCCAGGGCCAGCCGTACGCCCATCGCGTGCAACGCCTCGAGGGTCTCCCGCACCCGGCGCCCGTCCAGCACCGACGACTCGGTCACCTCCAGCACCAGGTTCTCCGGCCGCAACCCGGAATCCCCCAGCGCCGACCACACCTCGTCGACGAACCCGGCGTCCCGCAGCTGCCGGGCCGCCACGTTCACGTTGACCGACCGGATCGCCACCGGCCCCAGCTCGGCCTGCCAGCGGGCGAGCTGGGCACACGCCTCACGCAGCACGAACCGGCCCAGCGGGATGATCAGCCCGGACCGCTCGGCGACCGGGATGAACTCCACCGGCGGCACGAACCCGCGGTCCGGGTGCCGCCAGCGCACCAGCGCCTCGGCGCCCGACATCCGGCCCGTGGTCAGGTCGAACACCGGCTGGTAGAGCAGGAACAGCTCGTGCCGGATGATCGCGTTGTGCAGCTCGCTGCCCAGCCGGGCGTGGTTGACCACGTCGGCGCGCATCCGCGGCTCGAACCGGGCCCACGCCGCCTTGCCGGCGTCCTTGGCCGCGTACATCGCGATGTCGGCGTTGCGCAGCACCTCGTCGGCGCTGTCCCCCGGCCCGGCCAGCGCCACGCCGATGCTGGCCTGGGCGAGCAGCTGGTGCTCGCCGACCGCGAACGGCGCCGACAGCACCTGCAGGATGCGGGCCGCCGCCTGCTCGGCGTACTCGGCGTCGTCGGCGCTCAGCAGCACCGCGAACTCGTCGCCGCCGAGCCGGGCCGGCACGTCGGTCTCGGCCCGGCTGCTGTGCCGCAGCCGCTGGGCCACCTCGTACAGCAACTGGTCGCCCAGCGCGTGACCCATGGTGTCGTTGACCATCTTGAAGTCGTCGACGTCGATCAGCAGCACCGCGGCGGGCAGGTGCGCCTCCAGCCGCTCGGTCAGGACGGTGCCGAACCGGGCCCGGTTGGCCAGGCCGGTCAGCGGATCATGCATGGCCAGGTGTTCCAGCTCGTCCTGCTGGCGGCGGATGCCCCGCAGCGCCCGGCGGTTCTCGTACAGGCCGGTGAGCTGGCGCAGCACCACGAACCCGGCGATCAGCACCGCGCCGATGATCACCAGCCGCTGGTGCCAGTTCATCTCCCGGGCCGACAGCAGCACCAGCAGCCCCGCCGTGCTGGCCACGGCCAGGAACGGCAGCAGGCTGAACAGGTTCCGGCGCGGTCTCTCCGCTTCCGGCGCGGCGGTGGTCCGGCCCAGGACCCAGATCTGCCGGTACGCCGCGGCGCAGATCGCCGTGCCCACCACCGGCAGCGCCAGCACCGTCAGCACCGTACGTGTCGGCGCCCCGCCGGTAATCTGCAGCACCGCGATCACCACGCCGAACAGCGGGGCGACGGTGAGCAGCCGCAGCGCCTTGGAGTCCACCGGCCCGGCCGGGGCGGCCGCCGCCCGGCCGATCACCACCAGCGCGATCAGGCCGCCCACGCCGACCAGGGACATCCCGATCCGGTTGGCCTCGGTCACGCCCGGGGCGGTGTAGTCGATGACGACGGCGAAGAAGACCAGCGAGCCGGCCACCGCGACGGTCAGGCCGTCCAGCAGCACCCGCACCACGGCCAGGACGGACCGCTCGCCCAGCGGCAGGTGCAGGAAGCCGAGCATCGACATGACCACGGCGAGCACCAGGCCGGCGAACAGGTACGGCGCCAGCGCGGGCCGGTCGGAGCCGTAGACGACCACGGCCAGCAACGAGGACAGGAACAGGCAGAACGCCGCGTGTGAGTGCCGCCGCCAGAAACCCCGGACCTGGCGCGACACCTTGATCTGGGAGCCGATGCGACCGCAGAGGTAGGCGGCGGCGAGGCAGGCGAACGTGCCCGGGAGCAGGCCGGGGGCTATCGCGTCGTCGCGCACCATCAGCCACACCGCCGCCGCGACCGTGCTCACGATCGCCACGGCGAGCGGGACGAGACCGCTGCGGCGGCCCGGAGGACGGCTCATCTCGGCGTACGGCTCCCTGTCGGCTGGACGCCCTCCCCTTCGGCACCGTACCGCGTGATCTGAGAATTTCGCCCGTTACGCCAGGACCGGCGCCGGTTCCCGCACCGGCGCGGCGCCAGGCGGCTCACCACGACGGCGTGGAGCAGGACCAGCCACCGCGCCGAAGAAAAGCAGGTCGGCGAGGCCCCGCGGGGGGCGGATCACTATCATCCCGGGCGGGCTGACCGTCGAGCTGAGCGTGGAGGTGCCGTCATCGCCGTCCGTGTGATCGTCGTCGACGACCAGGTGATGGTCCGGGCGGGCATCGCCGCCATCGTCGACGCCGAGGATGACCTGACCGTGGTGGGCGAGGCCGCCGACGGTGCGGCCGCGCTGGCCCTGGCCGCGGCCACCCGGCCCGACGTGGTGCTGATGGACATCCGGATGCCGGGGATGGACGGGCTGACCGCCACCGCCTGGCTGACCGCCACCGACGACCCGCCGCGGGTGCTCGTGCTGACCACCTTCCACGAGGACCCGTACGTCTACGAGGCGCTGCGCGCGGGGGCGGCCGGGTTCGTGCTCAAGGACGCGTTGCCGGCCGACCTGCTCGCCGCGGTCCGGGTGGTCGCCGAGGGCGAGGCGATGCTGAGCCCGGCCGTCACGCGGCGGCTGATCGACCGGTTCGCGCACGACACGCCGCGGGCGGCGCCGGAGCCGGCCCGGCTGGACGCGCTCACCCCGCGGGAACGGGACGTGCTCCTCGGTGTGGCCCGGGGGCTGTCCAACGCCGAGATCGGCGCCCACCTCGCCATCACCGTCGGCACGGTGAAGGCGCATGTCAACGCGGTGCTGGGCAAGCTCGGCGTCCGGGACCGGGTGCAGGCCACGATCGTCGCCTACGACCTGGGCCTGGTCCGCCCGCACACCTGAGGGCCCCGGGGGCGGGACCGGGACCGATAACCTGAGGCCATCATGAGCCGTCGCTGGGTCTGGATCCTGCCTGCGCTGCTGGCCGCCGGGCAACTGGTGGCCTGGCCGGGCTGGCCGGTGCTGCGCGGGTCACCCCCGCCGGCCGCCGCGATCGCCGCGGTCCTGGCCATCACCATCGCCGCGGCGGTCGCCCTGCTCTGGCGGCGCACCAATCCGGTGGCGGCGACCGTGGTCGTGAGCGCGTCGCTGACCGCGGGCGCCTGGGGCCTGCCGTCCGACGCCCTCACCGTGATCGCCTTCGCCGACCTGGTCGCCCTGTTCTCGGTCGCCGCCCGCCGGCCGCCGCGCATCTCGCTGCCGGTCACCGGGGCCATGATGGTGGCGCAGTCGGTGGTGCTGATCCTCGACGGCTCCGAGGAGATGCCGGTCGGCGCCGAGATCGCGCTGGTCGTCACCGTCTACCTGATCGTGCTCGCGGCCGGTCGCCGCCATGCCCGGTGGCGGGCCGAGCGGGCCGCCGCGGCCGAGCGGTTCGTGCAGGCCGAGCTGCGCCGCGCGCGGGCCGCCGAGGTCGAGCGGCTGCGGCTGACCCAGGAACTGCACGACATCACCGCCCATCACCTGACCTCGATCGTCGTCGGGGCCACGGCGGCCGAGCGGCTCGCCGATCAGAGCGCCGGCCTGATCGCCGAGACCCTCGACCACGCGGCGCGGACCGGCCGGTCGACGCTCGAGGCCCTGCGCCGCCTGGTCGAGATCATGCAGACCCCGCCCCCGCCCGCGCTGCCCGCCCTGGTCGCCTCGTTCCAGGAAGCGGGCCAGCCGGTCACGCTGAGCGCCCCCGAGCTTCCGCTGCCCGACGCGGTTCCGGCGATCGCCCGCGAGGCCTTGACCAACACGCTGCGGTACGCGCCCCGCGCGCCCACCCGGGTGGTCGTCGCCGTGACCCCGGCCGGGCTCGAGCTGACCGTCGACAACGACGCCCCGGCCGTGCCACCGACCGGCCCGGCGATCGGCGGCGGCCACGGCATCGCCGGCATGCGCGACCGGGCCCGATCGGCCGGCGGCGACCTCACCGCGGGCCCGCGCCCCGGCGGCGGCTGGCGGGTCCGGGCCACCCTGCCCGCCCCGGCCGCACTGTCCGGCCTGGCCCTGACCTCCCCCGCCGGCGAAGCTGAGCCCGGCCCGCCCGGCCGGGCCTGGTCGGCGCATGTCATCGACGCGATCCTGATCGCCCTGGTGGCGCTCCCGCCGGCCTGGGCGGTGCAGGACTACGTCTCCGGCGACGACCCGGCCGTGCCCGGCGGCGCCGCGCTGATGGCCGCGATCGTGGCCATCCACGCCCTCCCGCTGGCCCTGCGCCGCACCCGGCCGTGGCCGGCGCTGGCCGTCGTCGCCGGGACCGGCACTCTCTGGGCGGCCGCGATCGGGGCCGGGCTGCTGCCCGCCGAGTCCGGCTACATCCCGGTCACCGCGATCGGCGCCGACCTGCTCGCCGTGCACGCGGTCGCCCGGTACGGCCACCGCCCCCGGCGGGACTGGCTGGCCCTGCCGGCCGGGGTGGCGCCGGCCGGCATCTCGTTCGGCCTGGCCTTCGCCGCGGAACCGCAGCAGGGGTCCGGCCAGGCGCCGTGGATCATCCTGCTGATCCTCTTCAGCCTCCTGTTCGCGCTGGTCATGGCCGTTCCGCTGGGCCTGGCCTGGCTCACCGGCTGGCTGGTGCGGCGGCGCCGGGCCCGGGTCACCAGCAACGAGGAGGAGTGGCTGGCCTGGTCGGCGCACTACGCGTCGGTGGCGGCGACCGCCGAACGGGCCCGCATCGCCGAGGGGCTGAGCGAGGCCGTGCTCCGGCACACCGGTGACATGATCGACGCCGCCGAGCGGGGGTCGCTGGCCGAGGTGCAGACCGGGGCCCGGGCCGCCCTGGCCGCGATGCGTGACCTGCTGCGTGACCTGCGGCGCGCACAGGAGCCGGTGCGGCCTCAGCCCACCCTCGACGACCTGCCCGCGCTGGCCGAGAAGTGGCGGTCGCACGGCCGCGAGGTGACCCTGCACGTCAAGGGCGACCACAAGGACGGCTACCGGCTGGTCGAGCTGCTGCTGGCGGCCGACACCGGCCCGGCCGAGGTGGACGTCGACGCGACCGGCGGCCGGGTCCACATCACGATCCGGCCCGCCCCGGACGACCCGGACGGCGAGATCGCCGCCGGGTTGCGCGCCCGGGAGGGCCGGATCGAGCCGGTCGACGGGGGCTGGAAGGTGCTCAGCCCTTGAGGGCGGCCGAGACCACGGCCCGCGCCTCCTCCTGGATGGTGGCCAGGTGGTCCGGCCCCTTGAACGACTCGGCGTAGATCTTGTAGACGTCCTCGGTGCCGGACGGGCGGGCGGCGAACCAGCCCGACCCGGTGGCCACCTTCAGGCCGCCGATCGCCGCGCCGTTGCCGGGGGCGCTGGTCAGCACCTGGGTGATCGGCTCGCCGTCGAGCTCCTTGGCGGTCACCTGCTCGGGCGAGAGCTTGGCCAGGATGGCCTTCTCCTCCCGGCCGGCGGGCGCGTCGATCCGGGCGTACGCCGGATCGCCGAACCTCCCGACCAGGTCGCGGTAGTGCTCACTGGGCGTGCGGCCGGTGGTGGCCAGGATCTCGGAGGCGAGCAGGTCGAGCAGCAGGCCGTCCTTGTCGGTGCTCCAGACGCTGCCGTCGCGGCGCAGGAACGACGCGCCCGCGCTCTCCTCGCCGCCGAACCCGACCGAGCCGTCCAGCAGCCCGGGCACGAACCACTTGAAGCCGACCGGCACCTCGTCGAGGCGGCGGCCCAGGTCGGCGGCGACCCGGTCGATCATCGACGAGGACACCAGCGTCTTGCCGATCGCCGCGCCGGCCGGCCAGCCGGTGCGCACCCGGAACAGGTAGGAGATGGCCACCGACAGGTAGTGGTTGGGGTTCATCAGGCCGGCGTCGGGGGTGACGATGCCGTGCCGGTCGGCGTCGGCGTCGTTGCCGGTGGCGATCTGGAAGCGGTCCTTCTGGGCGACCAGGGAGGCCATCGCGTACGGCGACGAGCAGTCCATCCGGATCTTGCCGTCCCAGTCCAGCGTCATGAACCGGAAGGTCGGGTCGACCTCGGGGTTGACCACGGTCAGGTCGAGGCCGTACCGCTCGCCGATCGCGCCCCAGTACTCGACGCTCGCCCCGCCCAGCGGGTCGGCGCCGATGCGTACCCCGGCCGCCCGGATCGCCTCCAGGTCGATGACCGAGCCCAGGTCGTTGACGTACTCGCCGCGGAAGTCGTACCCGGTGACCAGGTCGGAGGTCTGCGCCCGGCTGGCCGGCACCCGGCGGACCCCGGCCAGCCCGGCGGCGATCAGCTCGTTGGCCCGGTCCTGGATCCAGCTGGTGGCGTCGGTGTCGGCCGGTCCGCCGTGCGGCGGGTTGTACTTGAAGCCGCCGTCCGCGGGCGGGTTGTGCGACGGCGTGACCACCACCCCGTCGGCCAGGCCGGAGCTCCGGCCCCGGTTGTAGGCGAGGATCGCGTGCGACACGGCCGGCGTCGGCGTCCAGCTGTCCCGGCTGTCGACGCGCACGGTGACGTCGTTGGCGGCGAACACCTCGAGCGCGGTGACCATCGCCGGCTCGCTCAGCGCGTGGGTGTCCCGGCCCAGGTAGAGCGGCCCGTCGGTGCCCTGCTCGCGGCGGTACTCGACGATCGCCTGGCTGGTCGCGGCGATGTGATCCTCGTTGAAGGCGGTGTTCAGGCTCGACCCGCGGTGCCCGGACGTGCCGAAGGCGACCCGCTCACCGGTGGCGGACGGATCGGGGTGGCCGGTGTAGTAGGCCGACACCACGTGCGGGACGTCGATCAGGTCACCGGGTTGCGCGGGCTCGCCGGCGCGGGGATGGGCGGACATGAGTGGCCTCCTGGGGAGCGTGGACCTGACCGGATCGTATCGTCGCTCCCTACCCGCCACCCCGGAACGGTAAGCCGTTGAACCTTTCGCCGGCCCCGTACGAACTACCCGGTGTGACAGCGACCCGCGTGCTCGGCGGGGCGGCGCGGGTGCTGCTGCTCGTCCTCGGCGTTCTGCTGCTGCCGGCCTCCCCGGCGAGCGCACACTCCAGCCTGGTCTCCTCCTCCCCCGAGGGCGGCGCGGTCCTGAAGAGCCAGCCGGCCGAGATCGTGCTGACCTTCAACGAGCCGATCACCGCGCTGCCGTCCCGCACCCAGGTCCTCGCCCCGGACGGCAAGCGGATCAGCGAGTCGGTCACCTCCGACGGCAGGGTCCTGCGGATCACGTTGCGCCCGGCCGACCGGCCGCTCGGCACCTACCTGGTCAGCTACCGGATCATCTCGGGCGACAGCCACCCGGTCGGCAACGCGCTGGTCTTCTCGGTCGGCGCGCCGTCGGCCCGGCCGGCCGAGACCGATCCGGGCCGGGTCGACGGTTCGGTCACGGCCGCGGTCCCGGCCTTCAAGTTCCTCGGGTACGCCGGGCTGACCCTCGCCGTCGGCCCGGCGATGTTCCTGGCCCTGCTCTGGCCGCGCCGGCGTTCGAGGCGGGGCGCCATCCGCCTGGTGTACGCCGGGCTGGGCCTGACCGCGCTGTCGACGCTGGGCGCGCTCTGGACCCAGGCGCCGTACGAGAGCGGCGCCCCGATCTGGGACGTGTCGTTCACCGAGCTCGGCCAGGTGCTCGCGGGCAGCTTCGGCCTCACCCTGCTGACCCGGCTCGCCCTGCTGGCGGTGGTCGCCGGCCTGCTCACCCCGGTCCTGCGCGGCGGCGCGACCCGGGTGCGGGGCGCCGCGGTCATCGTCGTGGGGCTGCTCGCCCTGACCACCTGGCCGCTGACCGGGCACGCCGTGGTGTCGCCGCTGTCCGGGGCGATCGTCGCGGCCGACATCGTGCATATCGCGGCCATGGCCGTCTGGCTCGGTGGCCTGGTCACCCTGGCCGTCTTCCTGCTGCGCCGGCGGCACCAGCGGGTGCTCGGCGTGATCCTGCCGGTCTGGTCACGCTGGGCGACCCTGGCCGTGGTCTGGCTGGCCGGGGCCGGGCTGGTGCAGGCGGTGGTCCAGGTGGGCACGCCCGCCGCGCTCTGGCAGACCGGGTACGGACGGCTGATCATCGCCAAGGCCGCCATCCTGGCCGGGGTGCTCGCCGTGGCCGCGTACGCGCGAAGTCTGGTCCGGAAGTCGCACGTGCCCGCCGCCGGACCGGGCCGGCTGATCCGTACCGTGGGAATCGAACTCGGCGCGACCACCGCGATCCTGGCCCTGAGCGCCGTGCTGGTCGGCACCACCCCGGGCAACGCGCGCGACAGCGAACCGAGGGAACCGGTCGGCGACGGCGTCTCGCAGACCCTCACCTCGCCGCTCTACACGCTGCAGTACAACATCTACCCGGTCGAGATCGGCGAGTACAACACCGTGCACGGCTCCACCTACACGCCCGAGGGCAAGCCGATCCAGGCCGCCGAGTGGACGGTCACCACCCGGTACACCGGCGCCACCGGCATCGAGGCGGTCAAGCAGCCGATGCTGCCGCTGCCCGGGCGCAACGACGCCCTCGGCTCGCTCACCTTCCCGCTGCCCGGCACCTACGAGCTGACCTTCACCATCCGCACCACCGAGATCGACCAGGCGACCGTCCGGACGACCGTGAACGTTCCCGCCACCCGGACCCGTCCCGGAGGTGAGATCCGGCCCTCACCGGGGAATGACTGAGGGTCACCAACCTCAGGAGGCGTCCCCGATGCACGTATCGGTGATCGGCAACCCGGACGACTCCGTCGTCGTCACCGTGCGCGGGCACCTCGACCTGGACAGCGCCCCGGTGCTGTCCACCACCCTCGACCGGGTGCTCGACCGGCCCGGCCCGCGGATCGTGGTCGACCTGTCCGGGGTGGAGTTCTGCGACTCGATCGGGCTCAGCGCGTTCGTGGTCGGGCACCGCCGGGCCGACGCGGCCGGTGGCTGGCTGCGGCTCGCCTCGCCCGGCGCCTGGATGGGCCGGTTGCTCGACACGGTCGGGGTGACCGGGTCGCTCGGCGTCTATCCCAGCGTGGCCGAGGCGCTCGCCGACCGGCCGGGGAATTAACATTCCGGGCGTGCTGATCCTGCTGCCGCCCTCGGAGGGGAAGTCCGCGCCGGCCGCGGGCGACCCGGTCGACCACGACGCGCTCTGGCTGCCGTCGCTGGCCCGCCATCGTCGCCGCGTTCTGGCCAAGCTGGCCGCGATGTGCGCCCGGAGCAGCACCCGCGGCCGGAACGCGTCGCTGGCCACGCTGGGGCTGACCGCGGGACAGCACGCCGAGGTCACCCGGAACGCGGGCCTGCCGACGGCGCCCGCCGCGCCGGCCGCCGAGGTGTACAGCGGGGTGCTCTACGAGGCGCTGGCCTTCCCCGGCCTCCCGGCCGACGCCCGGGACTGGCTGTCGGCGCGCGCGGTGGTGTTCTCCGGGCTGTGGGGTGTGGTGCGGTTCTCCGACCGGATCCCGGCGTACCGGTGCTCGGCCGGGGTCACGCTGCCGGGCGTCGGCGGGCTCACGCCGTACTGGAAGAAGATCTTGACGCCGCTGCTGGACGAAGCCGCCGCCGACCGGCCGGTGCTCGACCTGCGCTCGGGCGCCTACGCCGCGATGTGGACGCCGCCACCGGGCAGCGCCTCGGTGCGGGTCCTGCACGAGAAGGTCGTCGGCGGCGTGGCCCGGCGGTCGGTGGTCAGCCACTTCAACAAGGCCACCAAGGGCCGCGTGGTGCGGTCGCTCGCGCTGGAACGGGCCGCGCCGGCCTCGGTGGACGACCTGATCGAGGCGCTGCGCGACCTGAAGTACACCGTCGAGGAACGGCCCGCCCCCGCGGGCCGTCCCCGACAGCTCGATCTGGTCGTCGCCGACCTGAAGTGACAGCCCGGCCGCCCTGGGCCACCACTGGGCCTGGGTCAGGTGGCCTGCAGGACGTCGATCACGAAGCGCAGGTCGCCGCCCGGCCGGCCGCCGCCCGGGTTGTCGCCGTAGGCCAGGTCGGACGGGATGTCCAGCTGCACCCGGCTGCCCACCGGCACGCCGACCAGGCCCTGGTCCCAGCCCGGGATCAGGTTGCCGGTGCCGATCGGGAACGTCGCCGTCTGACCGGTCTGGAACGACGACTCGAACACCTTGCCGTCGGAGAACGTGGCGCCGACGTAGTTGACCGTCAGCTGCTGCCCGGCCTTCACCCGCGGCCCACGCCCCGGCACCAGCGGCGTCACGACGAGCTTGGTCACCTTGCCCTTACCGGCGGTGATCTTCGGTTCCTGCTGCAGACGCGGGTCGACCGGCGGCGCCGACGGCTGGCCCTGCTGCGGCGACGGCTGCTCCGCGGGCGGCTCGGCCGGAGCCGACACCCCGCCGGCCGGGGCCGCGGCCGGCGTACCGGCGTCGTCGTCCTTGTCGTTGCCCCGCACTACGAAGAACACCACGATCAGCACGACCACCACGGCGGCACCGGCGAGCGCTCCCGCTATGGCCCGGCCCCGCCCGGCCGTGGTCTGGACTCGATCAGTCATGGGGAACACGCGCTCCTTGTCCGGATGATTCGGCGAAAACTCCGCACACGCTACTCGGCCACCCGGCGATGATCTCCGACGAACCACCGATGCTGGTCCTCGGCCGTGTGGCCGATAACCTTCACAGGGGTGGATCGGCATCCACCGGGATGAGATCGTTGACTCCCCCCACAGCAGTGACCAGGAGGATCGGTTGCCGGACGACACCAGCGCGCCGCGGCGGCCCCACCCCTCAGCCGCCCTGCCGGCCGCGCTCCTGCGTGACAGCCGCCGCCGGCCGATGGCCGAATACCTGATGCCCGCCGCCATCATCGTGGCCGGCATCCTGCTCGTCGTGGCCTTCGGCATCGTGATCAACAGCGTGGTGCGGGGCAAGGAGCCGACCGCCCTGCCCGCGCCGCCCCCGCCGGCCCTGGGCGACATCCCGCCGGCCTCCGATCAGGCGGTCATCCCGCTGCCCAGCGACCCGCCGTCGGCCGGCACCCCGTCGCCGGCCCGGCCCAGCACCACCCCGCCGGCGCGCAAGACCCGGCCGCCGGCTCCGCCGCCCAACGCCGTCACGATCGCCAAGGCCGCGGTGCCCGGCAAGGTCGACCTCTCCGACGAGGGCGACCGCGACTGGGTGCACTGGGGTCAGGAGGGCAAGTTCTCGCTGGAACGGGCCAAGGACGGCGACTTCCAGATCCTCGAGGGCGCGCCGACCGCGCCCCGGTTCCGGCAGACCCGGGCCAAGGAACAGTTCAGCTGGCAGGACGGCTCGCCGGTGGCCAGCTCCGGCGGCACCGTGGTCGGCATCAACACCTGCGACAAGGGCAACGGCTTCACGCTCTCGGTCCCGGCCGCCAAGGACGACCGCACGCTGCGGCTCTACGTCGGCGTGCAGAAGGCCAAGGGCACGCTCGGGGCCAAGCTGTCCACCGGCGGCAGCACCGAGGCCGGCACCCTCGAGGAGCGCGGCGACGGCTTCGCGACCGCGGTCTTCAAGATCACCTACCGATCGGCCCAGGGCGGCAAGCTCAACCTGACCTGGACCACGACCGAGACCTTCGGTGACGGCTGCGGCGGTGTGGCGTTGCAGGCCGCGACGCTGCGGTGAGCCTGTTCCAGGCCTGGGGCGGGGCGATGGCCCGGTTCCGGGCGCCCGTCCTGATCGGCACGCTGCTCGCGGTGCTCGGCGCCGGCGTCTGGGGCTTCGGCGTGTTCGGCAAGCTGGTCGAGGGCGGGTACGGCGACCCCGGCAGCGAGTCGGCCCGGGCGGCGGAGGTCGCCCAGCAGGCGCTCGGCGCCCAGGGCGGCGACGTGCTGGTCATCTACACCCCGGCCAAGGGCCCGGTCGACGACGCGGTGCTGGCCCAGCGGGTCGAGAACAGCCTCGGCCACCTGCCGGCGTCGGCCGTCACCAAGAGCGTCAGCTACTGGCAGCAGAAGGCGCCATCTCTGCTGTCCGCCGACCGGAAGAGCGCCCTGGCCATGCTCACCCTGGCCGGCGACGGTGACGCGGCGAAGATGGACGCGTACCGGGAGATCGAGGACGACCTCGGCGTCGAGGGCGCCACCGTCCAGGTCGCCGGCGGGGTCGTGCTCGGCGACGCGACCAGCGAGATCACCACCAGCGACCTGGCCAAGGCCGAGGCCGTCTCGCTGCCCATCGTGCTGATCCTGCTGCTGTTCCTGTTCGGCTCGCTGGTCGCCGCGTCGCTGCCGGTGCTGGTCGGCGGGTGCGCGGTGCTCGGCTCGCTGGGCATCCTGCATGCCGTCACCATGACCCACGACGTGAACTCGTTCGCCGTCAACGTGGCCAGCCTGCTCGGCCTCGGCATGGCCATCGACTACGGGCTGTTCATGGTCGGGCGCTTCCGCGAGGAACAGGCCCAGGGCCGCTCCCCCGCCGAGGCGGTGTCCCGGACCGTCGCCACGGCCGGGCGTACCGTGCTGTTCTCGGCGACCCTGCTGATGATCGCGCTCGGCGGTCTGTTGCTCTTCCCGCAAGGCTTCCTGCAATCCCTGGCGTACGGCGGGCTCGCCGCCGTCGGCCTCGCCGCGCTGCTCTCGCTGACCCTGCTGCCGGCCCTGCTCGCCGCCCTCGGCCCCCGCGTCGACAAACTTCCGGTGCGGCTGCCCGCTTCGTTCCGGGGCGGCGATCGCCCGGCCGGAACCGGGTGGGCGCGGCTCGCCGGCATCGTGCTCAAGCGGCCGGTGCTGTTCGTGCTGCCGATCGTGGCCGGGCTGCTGGTGCTGGCCAATCCGGTGCGCGGCGTGCACTTCGGCGAGGCCGACGAACGGGTGCTGCCCGCGTCGTCGGCGGCCCGGCAGGCCCTGGCGACCCTGCGCGACGACTTCCCGGCCATGAGCAGCGCGGGCATTCAGGTCGTCGTACGCGGAAAGCCCGGCACTTTCCCCCAGGCCGTGGCCAAGGTCCCCGGCGTCGTCTCGGTCACCCCGTCCGGCGCGGCCAACGGCGTGACCGTGCTGACCGCGACCCCCGCCGACACCGACCCGTTCAGTGAGGCCGCCCGCGACGCCGTCCGCGGCATCCGCGACCTGACCCCACCCGCCGGGGCCACGGTGCTGGTCGGCGGCGCCACGGCCCGCAACGTGGACAGCCTCGACGCCACGGTCGACCGCCTGCCGCTGATGATCGGGCTGCTCGCCGGGGCCACCCTGGTGCTGATGTTCCTGGCCTTCGGCTCGATCCTGCTGCCGATCAAGGCCGTCGTGATGAGCGCCCTCAGCCTGGCCGCCACCTTCGGCGTGCTGGTCTGGATCTTCCAGGACGGCCACCTGGCCGGCCTCCTGAATGTGACCCCGGCGCCACCCGAGGTCGGCATCGTGGTGCTGATGGCCGCCGTGGTGTTCGGCCTGTCCACCGACTACGAGGTCTTCCTGCTCTCCCGCATGGTCGAGGCCCGCACCCGGGGCGCCACCACCACCGAGGCGGTCACCACCGGCCTGTCCCGGACCGGCCGCGTGATCAGCGCCGCCGCCGTCCTGCTGATCGTCGTCACCGGCGCCTTCGCCCTGTCCTCGGTGACCACGATGCGCTTCGTCGGCGTCGGCATGATCCTGGCCCTGATCCTCGACGCCACCGTCGTCCGCATGCTCCTGGTCCCCGCCGTCCTGGGCCTCCTCGGCAACGCGGCCTGGTGGGCGCCCGGCCCCCTGCGGCGCCTGCAGGAACGGGCCGGCCTGGCCGAGTACGCGGGCGAGGACCTCTTCCCGACCGAATCCGTCGGCCGCCACGCGGCGCCCGGGTCCGCGGGCCCACGCATCGCCACCTCCCGTCCGCGCCACTCCTGGGACGACGACGGCGAGGCCGGCCCGCGCCCGACCTGGGCCGCCGAACGCGTGCGCCCCCTCCCCGCGGGCATCGCCCTGCCCCAGGAGCCCACGGCCGTTTCACCCGCGAAGGCCGGATCCCCTTCCACCGCCACCCCGACATCCGGGCCGCCCGCGCCCGGCGCCGTGACGGCGGGCTCGCCAGCATCTGCCACCTCGACGTCCGTGTCACCGGCATCCGGCTCGTCAGTGCCCGGGTCTCCGGCCTCCGGCCCGGCGGCATCCGGCTCGCGGGCGCAAGGGTCTCCGACATCCGGCCCGTCGGCGGGGGCGGGCGCGTCAGCCGCAGGCAACTCGACCGGCCACTCCCGCGCCGCAGCCGGCCCGGCTGGGAATTCCTCGGCCGCAGGTTCCTCCGCCTCGGGCGACCCCGATGACGACCGTCCCGTCGAGGCAGGTCCGGCCGTCCCGGTCACGATCCCCGGCGCACCGCCCCTCTTCCCCACCCCAGACCCCTCTCCGCCGCGATCCTTCGACGCCCCTTCGCCGCCCGCCGCGACCTTGCCTTCGCCATCCGCCGCGTCTCCCGCTCCGTCCGCGTCTCCCGCTCCGTCCGCGTCGCCCGCTCCGTCCGCGTCGCCCGCTCCGTCCGCGTCGCCCGCTCCGTCCGCGTCGCCCGCTCCGTCCGCGTCGCCCGCTCCGTCCGCGTCGCCCGCTC
>NZ_JBFBAA010000022.1:50781-58507 GCF_040682035.1 Actinoplanes sp. NPDC051470 | reverse complement strand
TCCATCCGCGTCGCCTGGTGTCGTGCCCGCCTCGTCCTCGGTTGACGAGACGGCGCCTGGGCTGCCCGGGCCGTCGGAGGCCGCCGAGACCTCGGCTTCGTCCGAGGTAGACCTCAGCCTCGCCGAGACCGTGCGGATCACCACCGGCGAACGCCCCACCGTCTCTCCGATGGCGCCGGCGCTCGACCCTGACGAGATCGAAACGGTCGACATCGCCTCCCTGCGGAACAAGACACCGCGGGAACCCGCGGCCCGCGAGACCTCACCCCTCCAGCCGGGCGACGTGGATGACAAGCCCGACTGGTTCGCGAACGAGCCCCGAGCGGGCGACGCAAGCAACGACCAGCCACGAACCGGCAACGGCTTCGGGGCGGTCGGCCCCTCCGCCGGCATCCCGGTCCCCGAAGAACCACCCGGCCCGGAGAGCGCCGACGACAGCAGCGGCGAAATGTCCGGAGCGGACGGTACCGCATCGACCGAGGTCCTTGATCTGGACCCGGACGCGCAGGCGCGGGTGGCGGCTGAGCAGGAACGATCCGGCGGCGGACGGTAGCTATCAGGCAATTGACACCGGGCGGCCGGGCGGGATGTGTACCCGTTCGCTAAGTTCGGCCGCATGGTTTCTCGTCGATCTCTGCTCCGCGGGGCCACCGGCCTCGCCGCCGCAGCGCCCGTAGCCCTTGCCGGGGGCGAAGCGTTCGCCGCCGAAGGTGACACCGTTCCCGAGACTCTGGCCGCCGCCCGCGGGCCGGTCGACGCCGGGCGGACGCTTCAGCCCGAGCTGAAGCTGACCCAGCTCAGCGTCCCGGCCGGCACCGACCTCCGGGTCCGGACCGCCGACGGCTGGCGCGACCTGGCCGCCAACGGGTGCCCGGCCGGCGCCGACGGTGCCACGGCGCCCGGCAACGTGCTGGTCGCGGCGGCCGGCGTCACCGCGTACCAGATCAAGGGCGCGCCCACCGCCGTGACCGAGCTGAACACCGTGGACGGCCGCAAGCGGGCCCTCCGGGCGCAACCCCGCGCCCTGAGCCTGCCGCGCGCCGCCCAGACGCCGTGGCGGCCGCGCTACCTGAGCCGCGCGGCGTGGGGCGCCGACGAGTCCTACCGCCTCAACCCGGACGGCACGCTCGACACGCCGCCCGCGTTCTACGGCGTGCAGACCCTCACCGTCCACCACAGCGGTGAGGACAACCCGATCGACGACCCGATCCAGCACGTACGCGGCATCTACTACACCCACGCGGTCACCAACGACTGGGGCGACATCGGCTACCAGCTGCTGATCGACAAGTTCGGCCGGGTCTTCGAGGGCGTCTACTCCGACGCCGACCCGATCCCGGTCTTCGGCCCGGAGCCGGGCGCGGACGGCCGCCCCCAGATGGTGAACGGCGCCCACGTCGGCGGCTTCAACGCCGGCAACATCGGCATCTGCGTGCTCGGCAACACGATGATCACGCCCCCGACGGCGGCGGCGGTGCGCTCCCTCACGATCGTGCTCGCCCTGCTGGCCAGGGCCACCAACCTCGACCCCGAGGGTACGACCAGCTACGTCAACCCGGTCTCCGGCGCACAGGCCACCCTCCGGACGATCAGCGGCCACCGTGACTGGCACACCGCCAACCCCGCGGCCGGCGCCACGCTCTGCTGCGGCGATTCGCTCTACGGCCAGCTCCCGGCCATCCGCACCCGCGCGGCGGCCCTGGTCAACCTCTTGTCCTGAGCCGACCCTGACCGCGCCGCCCCTCACGGTTGAGGGGCGGCGCGGTCGCATCCGGGCTGATATTGTTTCGTCGCGCCCCCGGATGGGGCCTACCGCATGGAGGTAACGGCTTCCTCAAGCCTTGACAGGACCGGCAGATCCGGCCTCTCCCCATGCACGTATGGCCTTGCGGGGTAACCCCTTCTGTCGTTCCCTGTCGCCTTCAGCTCTCGCGACGACAGGAAGTGCTTTCATGACCGACAACCGCGTCAAAGGGATGGGCGACTGGCTCATCGAGGTCCACGACTGGTTCCGCGCCGAGCTGGCGACGTTGCAGAGCCAGGCCGCGGCCGGCGAACAGCTGACCCCGGCGAAAGATCTGCGCGCCAACTGCGTGGCTTTCTGCGGCTACCTGACCCGGCACCACACGGGCGAGGACCGCGGCGTCTTCCCCATGCTGGCCCGCACCCACCCCGAGCTGACCGAGGTGATCATCCGCCTGGAGAAGGAGCACGAGGTGGTCGCCGACATCCAGCACCGCATCCAGGCCCTGGCCGACGCCGAGGCCGGCCGCGACCACCTGGTGCCCGAGCTCGACCGCCTGGCCGCCGAGCTCAACGCCCACCTCCGCTACGAGGAGGAGACGATCGTGGCCGCCCTCAACGAGACCCCGGCCCCGCCGATGATGTAGAAGCCGATCATGCAGGAGCCGATGATGTGGCCGCAGCGCTGAGGGAACTGAACTGGAGGCCGGCCAGCCGCCACCCCTCGGGCAGCTCGACCCACGTCTGGCCGACCCGCGTGGTCAACGCCATCTCCTGCCCGCGCCAGAGCGAACGGCTGCGCTGCACACACCGGACGATCGCCGCGTGACCGTAGAAGCTCACTCGACGTCGCTGCTCTCCAGGCTGACGTAGGCGAACTCGGCGAACTTGCCGACCCACCGCGCCTTGTCGAGCACGTGGCCCTGCTCGCCGATCGACCGGAAGTCGTCGGCCAGCAGGGCGTTCAGCGCGTCGACGTCGGCGCGTAGCTCGGCCTCGTCGAAGGCGTCGCGGAGCCGTTCAACCCCTGATGTCACAAGCCACACCCTCTACAGCATCCTAGGATGAATCTCTACTCGTCGACCGGGAGGGCCAGATAGGCGGGCCGGAGCTTCTCGATCAGATCGTCGCCGAGCGGGGGCGGGTCGAGCTGGTCCAGCAGGACATCCGGGCGGGTCCGGGCCGGCGGCGCCGCCGGGGGCACCGCGTCCGTTCCCCAGAAGTCCGCCGGGTCGCCGAGCCCCGGAGAAGCGGACGGCGGCGGCTCCGCGGGCGGGTCGAACGCGGCGACCGCCACCGCGCCGCGCAACCGTCGCAGGCGGTCGAGCAGTTCCTCGCGGGTGCGGCCGCGCCAGGCGAAGACCCCGAACGGGTCGGTGTCGAAGGAGCGGGCCAGCTCGTACAGGGTCGCGGCCAGATGGACGCAGGGCATGGGCCAGCGTTCGCAGGTGCAGTCCATCGCCACGTCGTCGAGGGACAGCGGCAGCAGGGTCAGGCCGGCCTCGGTGAAGATCCGGTCGATGCCGGCCGGCATGCGGCCGTCGAGCAGGTCGGCGACGAAGCGGGCCTGCGCGGCCAGGGCGTCCTCGACGCGGGCCCACTCGGCCGCGCCGAACGCCCGCACCGCGATGCGGGCCCGGAACGCCGCGCGATCTTCCGGGCCGCGGACCCGCGCGACCACGAGACTGCTGGAGATCGTGAGGCTGCGGACGTAGCCGTTGCGGGCGTCCCGGCGGCCCCGGGAGAAGGTCGAGGTCAGGCGCAGTGATTCGAACGTACCCAGGAAGGGTTGAAGGTCAGTCACCGACGGCCTCCGGGGAGAGGGCGAGCAGGTCACGCAGCTCGGCCGTGGACAGCGTGGTCAGCCAGCTCTCGCCGTTGCCGACCACCCGTTCGGCGAGCGTGCCCTTCTCGGCGATCATCCCGTCGATCCGTTCCTCGAGGGTGCCCAGGCAGGTCAGCGTGTGCACCTGGACGTCGCGGTGCTGCCCGATGCGGAACGCCCGGTCGGTGGCCTGCGCCTCGGTGGCCGGGTTCCACCAGCGGTCGACGTGCACGACATGGTTGGCCGCGGTCAGGTTGAGCCCGGTGCCGCCCGCCTTCAGCGACAGCACGAAGATGCCCGGCCGGGTGTCGGCCTGGAACTCGGCGACCAGCCGGTCGCGTTCGGCGCGCGGGGTGCCGCCGTGCAGGTAGCGCACGGGCACGCCGAACCGCGCGGCCAGGTGGGGCGTCAGCATCGACCCGAACCGGGTGAACTGGGTGAAACACAGCGCCCGCTCCCCCGCCGCCAGCACCGCGTCGAGGATCTCCTCGAGGCGTTCCAGCTTGCCGGAGCGCCCCGGCAGCGGGGAGCCGTCGCCGAGCAGCTGCGCCGGGTGGTTGCAGACCTGTTTGAGCTTGGTCATCGTGGCCAGCACGTAGCCCTTGCGCCGGTCGGACGCCTCACCCATCCGTTCCAGCATGTCGTCCAGCACGGCCTGGTAGAGCGTGGCCTGCTCGGCGGTCAGCCCGCACAGATGCCGGACGTGCCGCTTGTCGGGCAGGTCATTGATGATCGACGCGTCGGCCTTCTCGCGCCTGAGCAGGAACGGGCGGGTCGCCTGCCGCAGCCGGTGCGCGGCGTCCTCATCGGAGTACCGCTCGATCGGAACCGCGAAGCGCGCGCGGAAGGTCGGCGCGCCGGCCAGCACCCCCGGGTTGAGGAAGTCCAGGATGGACCACAGCTCGGCCAGGCGGTTCTCGACGGGCGTGCCGGTCAGCGCGATCCGCGACCGCGCCGGGATGCGCCGCACCGCCTTGGCCACCGCGCTGGCGCTGTTCTTGATGTGCTGCGCCTCGTCCAGCACGATCCGGTCCCAGCCCATCGCGGCCAGCGCCTGGTGGTCCTTCGCCGCCGTCCCGTACGTGGTCAGCAGCACGTCGCAGTCGACCGCCGCCTCCCGTTCGGCCCCGTGCCACACCCGCACCCGCAGCGACGGCGCGAACCTCGCCGCCTCCCGCTGCCAGTTCCCCAGCACCGACAGCGGGCAGATCAGCAGCGTCGGCCCCCGCCGCGCGTGCAGCAGCAGCGCCAGCAACTGCACGGTCTTGCCCAGCCCCATGTCGTCGGCCAGGCACGCGCCCAGCCCCAGCCCGTCCATGAAGGAGAGCCAGGAAAAACCCCTTCGCTGGTACGGCCGGAGCACGCCGATCAGGTCCGGTGGCTGGTCGATCAGCTCGAGCCGCTCGTCCAGGTCCCCCGAGAGCAGACCGGCCGCCCACCCGGCGCCGGACACCGCGGTGACCGGCAGCGGCAGCTCCTCGGGCGGCAGCAGCCGGATCATCCGCAGGGCGTCCCCCGCGGTCATCGACCCGCCGCCCCGCCCCAGGAACGCCAGCCCCGCGGCGAGCCGCTCCGGGTCGAGATGCACCCAGCGCCCGCGCAGCCGGACCAGCGGAACCTTGACCTTGGCCAGGTCGGACAGCTCGTCCTCGGTCAGCACCCGCCCGCCGAGCGCCAGCCCCCAGTTGTAGTCGACCATCGAGGCCAGGTTGGCCGTCCGGTCGCGCAGCACCGGGGCGATCGGCTCCGGCGTCCGCACGTCGAGCGCCAGCCCCAGCCCCGGCCGGTCCCGCCACCAGGCCGGCACCATCACCCCGTAACCGGCCTGCTCCAGCACCCCCGCGCAGGTCAGGAACCGATGCGCCCCTTCGGTGGTCAGCACCAGATCAACCGGCCGGGCCACCCGCAACGCCTCGTCGAGCTCCGGAACCAGCCGGGCCGCCCGCCCCAGCCCCGCGAGCAGCCGCTCCTGCGGCCGATGCGTCCACCGCCGCAACGGAGCGATCTCATCCCGCCACACGTCCCCGGCCGTGACCAGCACACTGGGCTCATCCAGCGGCTGCAGCAAGAACTCGACCAGCCAGGCGTCCTCCGCCGGCGCCTCCACCGCACCACCCGTGGCGTCGGGCAGATCAGGCTCCATCTCCTGCAGATGACTGAGCCGGAACACCACCCGGACCGCCGCCCCGCCCGCCGCCTCCGCATGCCACGCATCCAGCATCTCGGTCAGCGCGTGCACCACCTCGGGCGCCGCCTCGAACTCCCCCGGCACCCGTTCCGGCCACTCATCGGCTTCTTGCCGCCCGACCCCGCCCGGTTCGTCGTCGGTTCCCTCCCGCTCAGGGCCGGCCGGCCCGTCGCCGATTCGCGGCGGCTCGCCGCCGGCAAGGGCGGCGTCATGCGCGCCGAGACCCTCGTCGGCCTCGGACGGTTCATCGCGTGCCAGGGCAGTGGGCCGCCCGGCCGCCGCGGCCTTCGTCGTCGTGAGCGCGGCCGGCGGGCGGGCCGGTGTGGGTGACCCGTCATCGGTGAGGGCGGTCAGCCACGGCTCGCCGGAGAGGGTGACCCCGGCCTCGGCGAGACGCGTGCGGACCAGCCCGTCGATGAGCCGATCAAGCGCGGCGTGGAGCAGTTCGGCCGCAGGCCGCCCATCGGTGTCACCGGGCCGGAGGCGTTCCGCGCGACAGGCCGCGGGCATGCGTCGCAGCAGCTCAGCATGCCGAGTGACATCCGGCCCGGTGAGCACCGCCCGCCAATAGGCCCGCGGCCGCATCCCGTCGGGCCACACCCCCGGCAACACCCGCCCCCGGGCAACCAGGTCGGCCGCGAACGCACACACCTCGACCAGATAGGCCAGCGACGGCCCGATCCGATCATCGTCGTCGGCGACATCCGCGCTCACGAACGGCACGGTCACCGCGGCCACCTGCCAAGCCTGCCAACGCGCCTTGCCACGGCGCGCCGCCAGCCCGAGCTGCGGCGACGCCAGAGGCCCACTGGTGACCGACGGCAGCAACAGCGTCAACGGCCCACGCGCGTCCCCGTCCGGCAGCCCCTCCACCCCGGCCGCAAAGGGATGCCAAGCCGCTTCCCCCCGCCGCCGCGACGGCGCGAACACCACCTCACCCTGAGCAGGCGCCTTCTCGTGGCCGGCGTTCCCACCCTGAGCAGCCGCCTCGCCCCGAGCAGGCGCCTCCTCGTGGCCGGCGTTCCCACCCTGAGCAGCCGCCTCGCCCAGGTCAGCCGCCTCGGCTGGCGGAACCGCCTCGTCGCCACCCGGATCCGCCGCGGGCGCCACCCGCGTCGCCGAGCCGGATCTCGCCGCCAGGTCCGCGCCGGCCGAATCAGATCCCAGGGCGGAAGGCTCCGGACCGGACCCGAGGAAAGCCGGCGAGGCGGCCGCGTGCGGCCGGGCGGCGGCGTCGACCTCGGCCCAGACGGCGAAGGCGCCATCACGGGCGATGACCCCGTGGAGGACACGGGTCACTCGGCGGTCCAGGTGATCACCGGCGGCCGGACCCGGGCACAGATCGGCCCACCCGCGGCGTCGGTCAGGCCGAGCCGCCCCACCATCGTGGCAGTGCCCGCATGCCCAGCCAGCAGCACCTCACCCGGAATGTCCGAGAACAGCAACTTGGCCCGCCGGAACATGTCGAACCGCTCATCATTGACCGCGCCCCAGGTCAGATACAGGAACCGCGCCCCCGGCCGCCCATGCACCCAAGGCCCACCGACGTCGACGAGCCCTTCGCCGACATCCCGGCTGCCCACCTCGAATTCCCACGAAGCCGACACCTCGGACGCCGGCACCAGAAACTCGGGCGACGACTGCCGCTGCACCCCCACATGCACATTGGCCAGCCGCAACTCATCGGCCGTCGCCCCCGGGCGACGCCCCGGCAGGTCGCTGCCCTCGATCCTGATCCGCACGCCACAACCCTAGGCCGCGGGTACGACAACGTCCCACCACCGCAGCCGGTGATGCGCATACACGCTCACAGCAGGCGCGGGGGCGGTGCCCATACGCGCTCAGAGCAAGCGCCGGGCGGTGCCCATACGCGCTCAGAGCAAGCGCCGGGCGGTGCCCATACGCGCTCAGAGCAAGCGCCGGGCGGTGCCCATACGCGCTCAGAGCAAGCGCCGGGCGGTGCCCATACG
>NZ_JBFBAA010000022.1:0-50688 GCF_040682035.1 Actinoplanes sp. NPDC051470 | reverse complement strand
ATACGCGCTCAGAGCAAGCGCCGGGGGGCCGTCAATGGCCGATCGGCTACCAGGGCCTCGCTGATCTGCGCTGCACCCGCCCGCCCGGACGCCCAAGGCTGGAAGACATGATGGGAAACCGAACAGTCACCGCCCTCCTGTCCGCGGCCCTGGCCCTCGCCGGCTGCACCGCCGCGGCCCAGAGCAACGACCATCTGACCGCCCGCACAAGGGCCGGCCTGGTCCACGGTGCAAGCGACGGCGAGGTCAAACGATTCAAGGGCGTCCCGTACGCCGCCCCGCCCGTCGACGACCTGCGCTGGCGCGCCCCGCGCGAGCCGGCGCCCTGGCCCGGCGTCCGCGAGACGACGAGGTCCGGCCCGCCCTGCGCTCAAGGGCCGAACCGCAAGGACGCCGCCGAGGACTGTCTCTATCTCGACGTGACCGCCCCGGCGACGGGCGGGAACAAGCCGGTCATGGTCTGGCTGCACGGTGGCGGGTTCGCCGAGGGCGCCGGGCGGGACTACGACCCGCGGCGGCTGGTCGCGCGGGGTGACGTCGTCGTGGTGACCGTCGAGTTCCGGCTCGGCCTGTACGGCTTCTTCGGCGCGCCGGGTCTCGACGGCGGCGGGACGTTCGGGTTCCAGGATCAGCAGGCGGCGTTGCGCTGGGTGCGGGACAACATCCGGGAGTTCGGCGGCGACCCGGGCAACGTGACGTTGTTCGGCGAGTCGGGCGGCGCGATCGCCACGTGTGCCCAGGTCACGTCGCCAGGGGCCAAGGGGCTGCTGCGCCGGGCGATCATGCAGAGCGGCTTCTGCGACGGCACGATCCCGAAGAACCTGACACCGACCGGCAGCCCGGAGTTCCACTTCTTCCGGCCGGCCGCCGAGATCGACGCGATCGGGGCCGCCGCGATGCGGGCGCTGGGCTGCGACACCGTCGACTGCCTGCGCAAGCTGCCGGTCGACGCGCTCAACCCGCGGTATCCGGCTTTCGGCTCGGCGGCCTACCGGACGCCGAGCCTGCCGGAGGACCCGCGCCTCGCGATCCGGAACACGAGCGTTCCGATGATCGTCGGCGCCACCCGGGACGAGCACCGGCTCACGGCCGGCATCATGGCGCTGGCCGGCTACGACTGGTCGAAGGCCGGCTTCGCCACGCTGATGGCGGACGCGTTCGGCGCGGAACCGGCCGGGAAGATCGTTCAGCGGTACGGCCGGGACAAGGACGTCGCCCGGGCGTGGGCGGCGGCGTTCACCGACAGCAGCACCTGCGCGCAGGATGTGCCGGGGTACGCCCGCACCTACGACTTCGCCGACGAGCACGCCCAGCCGATCGCGGACCTGCCGCCGGGCTTCGACGCGGGCGCCTCACACGCCTCCGAGCTGCCGAATCTCTTCGAGGTGGCCGGTCGTAAGCCGATCACCGACCCGTACTACACCGACGCCCAGCGCCGCCTGGCCGCCCGGATGATCGGCTACTGGTCCGCGTTCGCGCGCACCGGCGACCCGAACCACGCGGGCGCACCGGCCTGGCCGGGGGCGACCGGCCTCCAGCTGGCCCCGGACGCGATCAAGCCGGTCGACATCGACGCCCGGCACCGATGCGCGTTCTGGCGAAGCCTTTGAAACCCTAGGAGTTGTCGCGGACCCAGGCGTCCATCAGGCCGCCGAAGTGCCCGAGGAAGCGCTCGTGCTCGTGCGCCGGGTAGGTGCTGCGGACGGTCTCGTCGAGCAGCCTGGTGAAGTCGGGCGAGCTGACCCAGTCGTACACCATCTCGTCGACGTGGGAGAGGTGCCGGGCACAGAAGTCCTGGTACTTCTCCACCTCGAAGTACTCGTCGGCCAGCTTCCGGTAGCCGGCCAGCTTCTCGGCGTACGACAGGTCGTCCCGGTCACCGATCGCGAAGTACTCGGCGCTGTTCATGTCGAGCCGCGGCTTGCGGCCGGTGACCACGCAGAACACCGTCCAGCGCAGCAGCGCCGCCATTGCCCACGGGAAGTAGTAGTGCAGCGACGTGACGGCCACGTCGGGGCAGGCGTTGGCGTAGTCGATGGGGTGCACCTCGCCGCCCTTGACGAGCGACTCGCAGCTGTTGAACTCCCACCGGAAGAACGCGTTGATCAGCCGGGAGATGGTGATGACCTCGTCGCCGGTCTCGGGCGTGAGGAAGTCGTGCTCGACCGCGTACCGGTCGTACATCGGCAGGTCGGGCCGGAACTTCATGACCATGGTCTCGGGGCCGATGGTCAGCGAGCGGGCGAACACGTCGTAGCCCTCGACGGCGGCCTGCAGGTGCATCAGGCGCTCGCCGGAGGCGTCGTAGGCGTCGTGCAGCTCGGTGGCGTTGCGGATCTTGGAGACGCCGACCCAGGCGCCGCCGTCGTACGGCTTCATGAACAGCGGGTAGCCCACCTGCGCCGCGGTCTCGTCCAGGTCGAACGCCTCGTTGTAACGCGCCGACGTGTACGCCCACCGCGAGTTGTCCAGCGGGTTCTTGTACGGCACCAGCACCGTCTCGGGCACCTTGAGCCCGAGCCGGATCATCGCGCAGTAGGCCGTGTGCTTCTCCATCGACTGGAAGGTGAACGGGCTGTTCAGCAGGTACACGTCGTCCATCATGGAGATCTTCTTGAGCCACTCGCGCGGGTGGTAGTACCAGTACGCGAGCCGGTCGATGACCAGGCTGTGCCTCGGCTTGTCGCGCAGGTTGAACGGCTCGATGGTGACGCGTTCGCTGCGTACGTCGTGCGTACGCCCGTGGTCGTCCTTGACCGCACCGACCCGCCGCAGCAGGGCCTCGTAGGCCCGGGGCCAGTCGTCCTCGGTCCCCAGCAACAATCCGATGGTGTGTTCGACGTCGGCCACGGCCCGCTTCCTCCAGGATCTAGAACACTTTCTGCAGCAACGTGGTGAGGTAGGGGTCGAGGGCGTCGCGCCAGCCGATCCAGGTGTGCGCGTCCGGCACCTCGTCGAACGACACGTCGTAGCCGTGCCCGCTGAGCACGGCCGCCATGTCCTTGTTGTTGGCCAGGTTCTCCTCGACCGCACCACAGGTGAGCGTGATCGGCACGGCGGGACCGTCGGGACGGCGGCGGACCCGGCCGGTGAACCGGACGATCCGCAGGTAGCGCCCGAAGCCGGACTCCTGGCGGTCGAAGCGCGGCTGGAACAGGCTGGCCGACTGCAGGAAGAGCCCGCCGAAGGCGGCCGGGTGCCGGCGCTGGGCGTGCAGCATGGCCAGCCCGCCGAGGCTGGCGCCGATGCCGACGACGGGCCGGTCGGCGCCCAGCTCGGCGGCGAGCTTGGGCAGGGCGTCGCGGGCCAGGGCGCGAGCGTACGCGGGACTGGCCGAGTACCACTCGAAGCGCTCGCCCGGCGGCAGCAGGACCAGGTGGAACGGTGGCACCTGGCCGGCGCCGATCATTGCGGCGGCGTACCGGCCGAGCTCGCCGAAGCGGTGGTAGTCGGGCCCGTCGTGGGCGATCACGACCCGGCCGGTGGACGCGTCCGGCGACCACACCTGCGCGACCATCTCGCCGCGCACCGCGGGCAGCGGCAGGTAGACGTCGCGCCAGGCGCCGTGGACCTGCGGCAGCGTCAGCCAGGCCGGTTCGCGGTAGTCGTCGCAGCGCAGCTCGGAGGAGTCGCCGAACCCGCCGCCCACGCGGAGTGGGTTGTCCGGGTCGCAGACCCATTCGGTACGCCCCTCGGGGTGGGTCAGTTCCAGCTTGTACTCGAGCCGGCGGACGGGCGGGCGGGGCCGGCGCAGCTCCCAGGCGTGGTCGGCCGGGTCGTAGGCGAACGTGAGATCGGCGCCCCGGGGGAACGCGCCGCTTCCCAGCCGTACCCCGGCCAGCCGTTGATCTTGATCAAGCAGGCGGAAGCAGACCTCGGGGCCACGACACCACGCCCCGGCCCCCGGTTCCATGAACGAACCTTAACGGTCCCTCCGGGGAAGGGCACAAGATCTACGAGCCGTAGTGCTGCGGGGACTCCATCGACGGCGGGAGCCCGAACATCTCGGCCAGGCCGGTGACCCGGAGCTGGCGGTGCACGAACTCGCTGGGGTTGCGCAGCACGAACCGGGTGCCGGTCTCGCGCGCGGCGTTGTAGCCGGTGACCAGCGCGCCGATGCCCATCGAGTCCATGAACGTGACGAACGTCAGGTCGACGATCATCGTGACCGGTCGTTGCGCGTGCAGCGTGGACAGCAACGCCTCGCGCAACGCGTCGACGGTGGCCGCGTCCAGGGTGCCGCGCACGTCGACCACCATGGCCCCGTCGGCCTGGCGCCGGGTCGTCATCACGGCCTCACCCATGCTGGGCCTCTCCTTGTCGTGTGACTGCTTCCCCACCGTACAACGACCTGCTCATCCCCCGCAGGTTGGCGCATCTTCCGCGACCCCGGCGTACACCGCGTGCGCTCCCGGTCACCCACCGTCCGGGCGATTGCACAAGTGGGGACACCAAGATTGCCGGACTCTGCTGATCCACTTGCCGTCCATCTTGCGGCCCACCTGTGGGAACGGAACTGTGAGCATCGGTAACCGTCACCCGGCAGGGCGGAGGCGTGGGTTCTATGGCCACAGCATCGGGACAGAAACCGGGGATCTTCGCGATCCGTGATGTGCGTTCCCTGATCACCGAGACCAGTGAGGAAGGACACGGCCTCAAGAAGGCGGTCGGCGCCAGTCAGCTCACCGCGATGGGCGTCGGCGCGATCATCGGCACCGGCATCTTCGTGGTCATCGGCGAGGGCGCCGGCGTGGCCGGTCCCGCCGTCATCCTCTCGTTCGTGCTGGCCGCCGTGGCCTGTGCGTTCTCCGCGTTGTCGTACGCCGAGCTGGCCTCGTCCATCCCGGTCGCCGGCAGCGCCTACACCTACACGTACGCCACCCTCGGCGAGATCGTCGCCTGGATCATCGGGTGGGACCTGATCCTGGAGTACGGCGTCTCGGTGGCCGCGATCGCGGTCGGGTGGGGCGGCAACCTGAACGCGTTCCTCGACTCCGCCTTCGGCGTGGCCCTGCCCGACGCGATCTCGAAGTCGCCCGAGGACGGCGGCGTCTTCAACCTGCCGGCCGTGTTCATCGTCCTGGCGATCACGCTCCTGCTGGTCCGGGGCGTCACCGAGAGCGCACGGGTCAACTTCGTCATGGTCGTCATCAAGCTGACCGTGCTGCTGTTCTTCATCGTGGTGGCGTTCGTCAACTTCGGCACCGGCAACTTCCAGAACTTCGCGCCCACCGGGGTCGACGGGGTGACCTCGGCCGCGGCGATCATCTTCTTCGCGTACATCGGGTTCGACGCGGTCTCGACCGGCTCCGAGGAGGCCCGCAACCCGGCCAAGGACCTGCCGCGGGCGATCATCGGCTCGCTGATCATCTGCACGATCTTCTACGTGCTGACCGCGGTCGGCGCGCTCGGCATCGCCAGCCCGGACCAGATGAAGGAGAGCGACGCGCCGCTGGCCGCCGCGCTCGACCAGGGCGCGGGCATCAGCTGGGCGGCCGGGATCCTGGCGCTCGGCGCGGTCGTCGCGATCACCAGCGTGGTCCTCGTCATCATGTACGGCCAGACCCGCATCTTCTTCGCCATGTGCCGCGACGGCCTGCTCCCGGAGAAGCTGGCCCAGGTCAACCAGCGGTACGGCACCCCGGCCCGGCTCACCATCGGCCTCGGCGTGCTGATCGCCATCCTGGCCGCCCTGGTGCCGCTGAGCGAGATCGTCAAGCTGGTGAACATCGGCACGCTGTTCGCGTTCGTGCTGGTCAACATCGGCGTGATCATCCTGCGCCGGACCCGGCCGGAGATGCCGCGGCCGTACCGCGTGCCGTGGTCGCCGGTGCTGCCGATCCTCGGCGTGCTGTTCGCCGTCTACCTGATGAGCGACCTGCCCATCGACACCTGGATCCGGTTCGTGGTCTGGCTGGTCATCGGCATCGTCATCTACTTCGCGTACGGCTACCGCCACTCCAAGGTCCGCAAGGACGCGCTGGCCGGCCGCACCACCCCGCCGCCGGACGGAGGTGAGCCGAGATGACCGGACCGGTCGTCACCGGCGTCGACGGCCAGGCGTGCGGCACCGACGCCCTGTTCCTGGGCCGCTGGCTGGCCGACAGCCTGGGCGTGCCGCTGGTCGTGGCGGTCGTGCACGCGGCGCCCAGCGCGCTCGGCTCGGGCCGGGTCGACGCCGAATGGGTCGCCGACCGGCACCGGGCCGCGGAGGCCGTGCTCGACGGCGCCCGGGCGGCGCTGGCCGACGTGCCCGGCGAGGTGGAGTACCGCTCGGTGGCGTCCTCCTCGGCCGCGCACGGGCTGCACGACCTGGCCGAGGAGGTACGGGCCTCGGTGATCACGGTCGGCTCCTCCAGCACCGGGCCGAAGAACCGGCTCCTCGCCGGCAGCACGGCCGAACGCCTGCTGGCCGGCAGCCAGTGGCCGATCGCGGTCGCGCCGCAGGAGATGGGGGCGGCGCCGGGCGCCCACGGCCGGGTCGGCGTCGCCTACGTGGACACGCCGGACGGACGCGCCGCGCTGGCCGAAGGCGCCGAGATCGCCCGCCGGACCGGCGCCACGCTGCGGCTCTACACGGTGGTGGCGGACACCGACGGGACGCTGCCGTTCCTGGTCGGGGCGGACGCGGAGCACGCGTTCCTGGAGACCGCCCGCGAGACGTACGAGGAGTCGTTGCGCCGGGCGGCCGCCACGGTCAGCGGCGTCGAGGTCGACTGGAAGCTGCTCACCGGCCACGTGGTCGAGGCGCTCACCGAGCTCGACGAGGTGGACGTCCTCTGCTGCGGCTCGCGGGGCTACGGCCCGGCCCGCCGGGTCCTGCTGGGCGGGGTCTCGACGAAGCTGGTCCGGGGCGCGCGCAGCCCTCTGGTCGTCGTACCTCGCAGCGGCTGATCGGCAGGACAAGCGCTAGTCGGCTCGATGCCGGCCGAAACGCGGCTCGGTCGGCATCGACGCCGCGGTCGGCATCTCGGCCGCCCGCTGGTCGAAGGCCGGCAGCGGCCGGGCCGACTCGAAGTCGGCCATCGGCACGTAGACCCGGGCATCCACCGCCTCGGCCAGCAGCAGCGCGGCGACCATGGCGGTCGGGCGCTCGAGCGGGTCCTTGTCGAGGCAGCGGGACATCAGGTCGAGCACCTCGCTCGCCATCCCCTCGATCGGGGGCAGCGGGTCGGGGTGGTCGAAGCGCTGGGCGTGCACCAGCTCGGTGTTGGTCGTGGCGGTCCACGGCAACCGGCCGGACAGGCAGTGGTAGAGCAGCGTGCCCAGCGAGAACATGTCGGTCGCCGGGGTCGCGGGCAGGCCGTCGAAGCGCTCCGGGGCGACGTACGCCGGGGTGCCCATCACCGGGCCCTCCGGATCGGGGTCGGGCGATCCGATCGCGGCGGCGATGCCGAAGTCGAGCACCTTGGCGCCGGCCGGGGTGAGCATGATGTTGGCCGGCTTGATGTCGCGGTGCACGACATGCTCGGCGTGTGCGGCGGCCAGCGCGGCGGCGACCTCGGCCGCGACGCGGACGGCGATCCGCCAGTCCAGCGGCGCACGGGCCAGGTGGTCGCTGAGCGTCTGCCCCTCGACCAGCTCCATGACGATGTACGGCACGTCCTCGCCGCCCGAGCGTGAGGTGCCGAAGTCGTGCACGCCGGCCACGTTGGGATGGGCCAGCCGGGCCGCCGAGCGGGCCTCGGTGCGGACGACGTCGACGCCGGAGACCTCGCCGAGCGTGCCGGCCGCCGCGGTCGACATCAGCTTCACCGCGACGGGACGGTCGAGCACCTGGTCGTGGCCGTGCCACACCTCGGACATGCCGCCGATGCCGATGCGCCGCACGAGCTCGTACCGCTCGCCCACCACGCGCATCGTCAACACACTCCCGTCCCCCCGGCCACGAACGTTGCCTACCCTCGCGCCGCCCGCGACAAACGGAAGATCCGTACACCCGTCCGAGTGGTCGGGGGTGCTGACACAGCGGGGCCGCCCTTCGTGAGGACGGCCCCGCCGTGATCGATGCCTTGATTGGTACGCCGGCACCGCGCGTTCAAGATCGACGTTAGGCCAGGTCGGGCTCGGCCGGGCGCGCGCCCCCGAGCAGCGTGACGCCGCTCTCAGGCCGGCTCGCTCCGCAGGTCGTGGGCGCCGTCGGCGCGGGTCGCCTCGTAGTACAGCCGGCCGGCGCCGTCCGGCATGGTGACCACGCTCAGGTAGCGCAGCCCGTTCGGGGCGTGCGGGCTGCCCAGCGGCGGCCCGTCGGCGGCGGTGAGCGGGCCGAAACTGCCGTCGGCGAGGCGGGCGCCCCGGGCCGTGCCCGTGCGCTCCTCCCAGTTCTCCCCCGCCGTGGCCCGGCCGTCGTACGCCGCCTGCACCTCGTCGCCGTCGACCACGACCGACGAGACGCGTACGCCGCGCGCGTCCCACTCGCCGGCCCGGCCGGTCAGCGCGGTCCGCCGCCACGTCCACAGCACACCGTCGGGGCTGGTGAAGTATTCGGTGGTCATCCGGTCGGCGTCGTCCCACGACTCGAGCGGGTGCACCGAGGCCCACAGGTGCCAGCCGTACTCGTCGTGGTGGATCACCGGGTCTTTCACGCCGCGCGCCTCGTCGCCGGCCAGCACCGTGCGCGGGGTGGCCGTGGCCAGGCCCTCGGGGGTGTCGGCCTCGACCAGGTCGACCCGCCAGTGCTTGGTGCCCGGGGTGGCCACGCTGACGTAGAGCCGCCACCGCCCGTCGGGCGTCCGCACGATGGCCGGGCGCTCCAGCGACTCGGCGCCGAACGTGTCCTTGCTGACCTCGGCCAGCGTGGTGAAGGTCAGGCCATCGGCCGACCTGGCGACCACGTTGGCGATGCCGCGGCCGGCGCCGATCGGCAGCCGCAGCCGGTAGGCCAGGTAGACGTGCCCGTCGGACACGACCGCGCTGGGCGCCCCGGACCAGGCGCCGGGTTCGCTGCCGGGCGGCTCGACCACCACGACCGACTCGTCCCAGCGTGGCAGCGGCAGGGTGGAAATCCCGGTGGTCACGGCGTACTCCCTCGTACTCGCGATGATGATCGCTGCGAAGGGTACCCGCATTCTCTATACAACTGGTGGGGATTCTGCCCTGGTGGCGTGTCGGTCCACCTCGAGCCAGTCGTCATAGTGCTCGCCGGTGATCTTCTCCAGCAGGGCGATGTCGTCGGAGAAGTATGGCAGCAACGCCTCGCGCATCGCCGGGGTGGTGCCCGGCCGCGTCCCGTTCTTGCGGTGCAGCAGGGTCAACAGCGGGCCGCGGGCAGCCAGGCGCAACGGCACCGGGAAGCGGTGGCCGACGGCGCCGCCCGCACGGAGCAGGCCACGGAGGACGCCGTTGACCGCGTTGTCCTCGACCACGTGCCGGTTGACGTTCTCCTTGGGGATTAACGGCAGCACCCCGGTGCGCACACCCAGGAACTCGCAGACCCGGTCGAGCGTGGCGACCGGCGCGTCCTTGAGGTCGCGGTAGCGCAGCAGCAGCACCCGGTCCCGGTTGATCCGCTCGAACAGGTGCTGGATCTGCTCGCCGTAGAGCCCGAGCCGCTTGTAGTGCCAGAAGTCGGCCCAGCCGGCCACGATCCGGTCGGCCTCGGACTCGCACGCGGCCAGGAAGTCGGCCTCGGACTCCAGGCCCGCGATCCAGAGGTGGGTCCAGTTCGAATGGGCGCGGTCGACCGGGTCGCGGAGCAGAAGGATCAGGCGTACGTCGGGCAGCAGCCTCGCGATCCGGTCGTGCGCGGCCAGGTCACCCAGGTAGAACGGCGTCGCCTCGCCGGTCAGGGCGCCGGGCGGCGCCGCGTCGAAGAGGGCCTCGTAGTCGGCCCGGCGCCACACGTGCTCCTGATAGGTCTGCACGTCGCCCGGACCACCGGTGTCCGGCGGCCGGCCGGAGCTGAGGAAGAACTTCGGCTCCTTGACCCGCGACAGGAACAGGTCGGGATGGGGGGCCAGGGCGGCGTGCAGGGCCGTGGTTCCGGCCTTCGGCACACCTGCGATCAGGAAGTCCGGAAGCGCCATCGGGTCCTCCTCACGGGCGGCCGTCCGGCCGCGAGAACGGAGTTAGCCTACCGGCTTTATAGGCATTGGCGAATGCGGGCGGCAGGCCCGCCACCATCGTGACCGCTCATCCGGGTGATGGTGACCGCTTCCGGGCGATTCCGGCCCGCGCCCCGGCCTGGACGGCTCGGCCTGGACGGCTCGGCCTAGACGGCTCGGCGCCACCAGCGCCGGCGACGGAACCGCGCGCACTTCCCGGCACCGCAGAAGGTGCAGTCGGTGCCGCGGCGAAGGTGTTCGTGTGCGTCCTGCGGGTGACCACAAACACACACCGCACTGTCGTCCGTCATCGCCTCACCCACGGTAGTGCTTGACTCACGCAACGAGTCTAAGCCGGCCGGAAATCATGAGTGATATTCAACCATCGATGGCCGGCCGGCCGCGTCACCCGTCCGATATAACCGAGCTGCACCACGCCATCACGGTTTGTAACCGCAGCATCCAGTGGCATAACTCACACCTGCCATTCCGACATACCGACAATGCCCCATTCCGATGGTTGATCGACACGACTGGACGCTTCGATGCGTGGACGTCCCTTACGCGGATCTTGATGACCAATGCCCGTTACCAAGCGTGACTGGCGGGACTTCAAGACAATCTTGCTACCCGAGTGAATAACCCCTGCTCATACGGATGTCGCCGGTTCAACACACGGACATCCGCGACCTGTCCCTTTGGTCAGTTGACGCTACGTAGCGTGTTGCTAGGGTCTTGGGCAGAAGCGAGCGACTCGGGTTCCGGTCTCCGAAACCCCCGGAAAGGGTCGCAACCGCCGCCCCCTGAAGGGACCGACATGCAGCTCTCCCCGCCAGCCGGCAACACGCCGGGTAACGGCACGTCGTTACCGACGGTAAGCGTTGTGATCCCCACCCTCAACGAGGAACGGAATCTCCCGCACGTTTTCGCCGACCTGCCGGACGGCATCGACGAGGTCGTCCTGGTCGACGGTGGATCGAAGGACCGGACCGTCGAGGTGGCCCGCGAGCTGCGCCCCGACGTGGTTGTCGTGCAGCAGACCCGCACCGGCAAGGGCAACGCCCTGGCCTGCGGCTTCGCCGCGTGCACGAGCGACATCATCGTGATGATCGACGCCGACGGGTCGACCGACCCGAAGGAGATCCCGCTGTTCGTGGCCAAGCTGGTGGCCGGCGACGACTTCGTCAAGGGATCCCGGTTCAGCCACGGCGGGCACAGCCACGACATCACCAAGCTGCGCAAGCTGGGCAACGATGGGCTCAACGTCGTGGTCAACGTACTGTTCGGTACGAAGTTCACCGATCTCTGCTACGGCTACAACGCGTTCTGGCGCCGCGTGGTCCCGTCGCTGGACCTTCCGGACACCCGGCTCCCCCGCAACGCCGACGGCAGCAAGCTGTGGGGCGACGGCTTCGAGATCGAGACGATGATCAACATCCGGGCCGCGGTCGACCAGCTCGAGGTCGGCGAGGTCGGCAGCGTCGAGCACGCCCGCATCCACGGAGTGACGAACCTCAACACCTTCCGTGACGGCGCGCGGGTGCTGCGCACGATCTTCAGCGAGTACGGCCGGATGCGCCGCAACCGCCGCGCCGGACGGCTCCCGGCCATCGCCACCGCCCAGGTGCCGGCCCAGCCCGCCGGCAACCGCCTCGAGCAGGTCAACCGGAACACCCCGGCCGCCGCCGCGCACCCCGCCGACCCCCGCTCGGCCGGCGCGCACGTCAACCGAGGCCCGTTCCGCGAGGTCGGCGCCGGGCGTACCGACGACATCAAGAAGCGCCTCGAGGCCCGCGCCGGCGACTGACCCCACCCGGTCGCCCCGCTCCCCACCCACCCGCTCCCCAGTTCCGCCCGCCTCGCAAGGAGTCCCCCCACGTGGAGAACTTCCGTCCCGAGATCAGCATCGTGATCCCCACCCACACCGAACAACGCTGGTCATCGCTGGTCCGCACCGTCGCCTGCGCACGGTCGCAGATCTACACCCCGGCCGAGGTCGTGGTCGTGGTCGACCACAACCCGGCGCTCTACCGGCGCGCCCGCCGTGACCTCCAGGGCGTGACGGTGCTGGAGAACCTGTACGCCCAGGGCGTGTCGGGCAACCGCAACACCGGCGCCTTCCACACCCACACCGCGCTGATCGCGTTCATGGACGACGACATCACTGCCGAGCCGGACTGGCTGGGCAGGCTCGTCGCGCCGTTCGCCGACCCCAAGGTGATCGGCACCGGCGGCGGGATCAGCCCGGCGTGGGAGGGAACGGAGCCGCGCTGGATGCCCGAGGAGTTCCTCTGGGCGGTCGGCGGCTCGTACGCCGGCATGCCCACCGAGATCTCACCCATCCGCAACGTCTGGTCGGCGAGCATGGTGGTCCGGCGCGAGGCGTTCGTCCAGGTCGGAGGCTTCCGTACCGGCTTCGGCAAGCTCGGTGGCCAGAACCGCCCCGAGGACACCGAGCTGTGCATCCGGTTGAGCCAGGCCACCGGCGGCCACTGGATGTACGTGCCGGACGCGGTGATCCGCCACGAGGTGCCGGCGAGCCGGTCCACCTTCTCGTTCTTCATCAAGCGCTGCTACGCCGAGGGCCGCGGCAAGGTGCAGATGGCCGGCCTGAACACCAAGGGCGACTCGCTCGGCGCCGAGCGCGACTACCTGCGCTCGCTGCCCCGCGCCGTGGTCCGCAACATCGCCGCCGCCTCGCGGGGCCGGGGCGTCGCGCACGCCCTCAAGGCCGGCAGCGTGCTCGCCGGCGTCGCCGCGGCCGGCGTCGGCGGCGCGGTGGAGACCCTTTCGACCAAGCGCACCAAGCCCGCCCACCGCCCGGAGCTGGAGGCCAGCCGATGACCACCGACCTCAACGGCGCCGCGTGGGCGCCCGCCCAGCGCGACGACGACCTGCTGCTCGGCCCGGGCGTCGAGCCGGTCGGCGGCACCCGCCCCGCCGCGGTGCACGACATCGACCTGTCCGACCCGCTGCCGACCATCGCCGGCATCGCCGCCGACGGCCGCCGGGTGCTCCAGGCCTGGATGCTGGTCCGGCTGTTCACCGAGCCGATCGGCACCGTGCTGGTCGACGTGCCGCTCAAGGGCCTGCGCCCGGCCGACGTGGGCCGGATCATCGACCACGAGCTCGGCACCACCGTGCAGCCGCAGCTCAGCGCGCTCGGCCTGGACACGCTGCCGATCGACGGCATCACCACCGACACCGAGCCGGCCTTCCTGGCCCGCCGGCGCGAGGTGCTGGCCACCGCCCCGCACATCACCGTGGTGATCTGCACCCGGGAGCACCCGGAAGAGCTCCGCAACTGCCTGGACAGCCTCCTCGCGCAGAACTACCCGGCCTTCCGGGTGCTGGTCGTGGACAACGCCCCCACCAGCGACGCCACCAAGGAGGTGGTCGAGGCCGCGGCCGCACGCGGGCACGTCGACTACCTCTGCGAGCCGGCCCCCGGCCTGTCCTTCGCCCGCAACACCGCCGTCAAGGCGGCGCCCGGCGAGATCCTGGCCTGGATCGACGACGACGAGCGGGCCGACGTGAACTGGCTGGCCGAGGTGGCCCGGGCGCTGGCCGACCACCCGGACGCCGACGTGATCTCCGGCGTGATCGTGCCGGCCGAGCTGGAGACCCAGGCCCAGCTGTGGTTCGAGCAGTTCGGCGGGCACAGCAAGGGCCGCGGCTTCAAGCCGGACGTGTTCAGCCCGGCCACCGCGCACAAGCAGAGCCCGCTCTACCCGCTGCCGCCGTTCGGCACCGGGGCCAACATGACCTTCCGGCCCGGCGTGATCGAGCGGATCGGCGGCTTCGACGTGGCGCTGGGCGCCGGCACCCCGGCCATGGGCTCGGAGGACACCCTGGCCTTCACCCAGGTGCTGGTCGGCGGGGGCACGATCGTCTACCAGCCGTCGGCGGTCACCCACCACTACCACCGGCGTGACCTGGCCGGGCTGGAGAAGCAGATGGTCGGGTACGGCGCGGGGCTCACCGCGGCGTACACCAGCCTGGTGCTGAGCCGGCCGGGGCTGCTGTGGCCGCTGATCAAGCTGGCCCCCACCGCGCTGCGCGACCTGACCGGGTCGGACAGCCTGCGCGTCTCCACGCTGCAGGACGACTTCCCGCGCGAGCTGCTCAAGGCGAACCGGAAGGGGATGCTGGCCGGCCCGCGGGCGTACCTCAAGGGCCGCCGCGCCGCCCGGGCCAGGGCCCGGAGCGACAGCTGACCGTGCCGATCGCCCGAACAGCGGAAAAGTGGACCTGGTCCGGGGCAACATCGGAACAGGGACCACAGATGTCACGAGACCAGATGCCCGCCGGGGACATTCATGCCGAAGGACGACACACCCGAGCCGCGCACGCCACCAGGCTTGCCGCCGGCTCCGGTGACGTCGATCAACGGCGCCGGGTCCCCCGACGCCGCGGAGGCCCGCGAGATGTCTGACCAGCGATCCGGCGACCGGACCGCGACCGAGGAAGCGCCCGAGCCGGACGACCGCGCCCGCGGCACGGCCCAGGTGCCGGGCGGACGGCCGCCGAACCGGGTCGAGCCCGCCCGGGGCAAGGCGCGGGTGCGGCCGGCCGGGCCGGTCGAGGCCACCCGCACCAAGATCGCCGACATCCAGACGACCGAGGGCGTGCCGGCCAAGCCGATCCCGCCCGCGCAGGCGGCCGCGGCCGTCGGCGCGGCGCCGGCGCCCGAGGCCCAGGTCGCGCCCGAGGCCCAGGTCGAGGCCCAGGTCGAGGCGCCTGAGGCCGAGGTCGAAGTCGAGTCGCCTGAAATCGAGTCCGAGGAGCCCGTGGCCGCGGACGCGGAGGTCGCGGCGCCGGATGCCACCGACACCGTTGAGGCAGAGCCGGACGAGACCCCGACCGAACCCGAAGCCGAGATCGAGACCGCCGAGCCGGAGGCCGTCGTCGAGACGGCGGAGCCGGAGGCCGTCGAGGTCGTGGAGGCGGACGCCGTCGTGGCGACGGTCGCGCCGGACGTCGACGAGCCCGCGCAGGCCGAGGAAGACGCGGAAGCCGCCGAACCGGACGACTCTCAACCTCAGGTGGAGGCTGAGACTGAACCTCAGGCTCAGGTCGAGACCCCGGCCGGCGAGCACCCGACGCAGGTCATCCCGGTCGTGCCGGCCATCGACGAGACGGTCCGGATCATCCCCGGCGAAGAGACCGTCAAGATCATCCCGGGCGAGCGCACCAGACGAATCATCCCCGGGGCGGAGGAGACCCGCCGCATCACGGTCGTTCCGGGGCGCTCCGTGCGTACCCAGAAGATCCCGGTGGCCGCCCCCCTCGCGCAACCCGAGGTCGAGCGCCGCAAGGCGCCCCGCGGCGGACCCTACGACCTGGGCCGCGCGCCCTGGGTGCTGCTGCTGTCCAGCCTCGGCGTGCTGCTCGTGGCGCTGGCCTACACCGGCGGCCGGTCCGGCGCCGGCAGCGCCCCGATCGCCTACTGGATCGGCCAGGTGGTCGTCTTCACGCCGGTCGTGCTGCGCCTGCTGAGCCGCCGGATGGCCGGCGTCGCCGAGTCGTTCCTGCTGGTCATGGGCCTGGCCATCAACCAGTACCTGCTGAAGTGGATGTACAGCCCGGACCAGTTCCGGTTCCCGGACGAGCTCCAGCACTGGCTGGCCACCACCACGATCATGGAGACCGGGAAGCTGTTCCAGCCCAACCCGGCGCTGCCGCCCGCGGTGCACTTCCCCGGCCTGGCCGAGATGGGCGCGGCGATGGCGTCGATGACCGGGCTGCCGGTCAGCGGGGCCGGGATCATCGTGGCCGGCGTGGCCCACCTGGTCTTCGTCGGCGTGCTGTTCGTCTGCGTGCTGCGGGCCAGCAACTCGCCCGCGGTCGCCGGGGTGGCCTGCGCGACGTACGCCACCGCCCTGCACTACCTGTTCTTCAGCTCGATGTTCCTCTACCAGACCGCGGCGCTGCCGTTCTTCATGCTGACCATCTGGGCGACCCGGCGGTGGCGGGCCGAGGGCGGCAAGCCGTTCCAGGTGATCGCGATCGGCTCGATGGCGATGACCACGGTCAGCCACCACGTGACGGCGTTCGCGCTGGTCGCCACCCTGCTGCTGCTCGGCGTGACCGAGCTGTTCACCGAGAAGCCGCGGCGCTGGTCGGCGCTGGCCATGCCGCTGATCGCGCTGGGCGTGGTGACGGCGTGGATCCTGCTGGTGGCACGGGACGTGATCTCGTACCTCGAGGAGCCGATCCAGCAGGTCGCCACCACGATCGACACCCTGATGGGCGGCACCAGCGACGCGTCCACCGCGGCGCCGGCGGCCCCGATCTACCAGCTGATCCTGCAGGGCTCCGGCCTGCTCGGGCTGCTCGTGCTGTTCATCGCGGTGGCCCGGGACATGGTCATCCGGCGGGACCGGGACAGCTGGCGCTGGGCGGCGGTGATCGGCGGCCTGGTCTTCTTCGCCGGCAACGGGGTGCGGTTCCTGGGGCAGAACGGGCCGGAGATCGCCGGGCGGCTGTCCACGTTCACCTACATCCCGATCTCCATCGTCGCGGCGATCGCGCTGGTCCGGGCGGTGCAGATTTTGCCGTCCCGGGACTCGGCGGGACGACGGCACTGGGTGGCGCCGGCGCTGGCCACGCCGCCGCCGACCGGCCGGAACCTGGTGGTCCGGGTGCTGGCCGGCTCGGCCCTGGTCACGCTGCTGATGATCGGCGCCCGGGCCGGTGGCTGGCCGCCGCTGGGGTCGCTGCTGCCGGGCCCGTACCTGGCCGGCGGGTTCGAGCGGTCGGTGGACGCGTACGGGGTGGACGCGGCCGAGTGGGAGCTGCGGGTGCTCGGACCGGGCAACCGGGTCGGCGGCGACGTCACCTCGGTGTCACTGGCCTCCACGTACGGGCGGCAGGACCCGGTCCGCGAGGTCGGCCCGCTCTACTACGCCGACGAGTGGGGCCTGAGCGAGGACGAGCTGGTCGCCTCGATCCGGGTGAACTACCTGGTGGTCGACCGCCGGCTCAGCACCCAGCTGCCGCAGAGCGAGGCGTACTTCGAGAACGACCCGCACGCCGGCCGGATCACCGAGCCGCTGACCACCCGGCAGCTGACCAAGTTCGACGCGCTGACCGACGTGGACCGGCTGTACGACAACGGCACCGTCCGCATCTACCGCATGGGGGTGCAGTAATGAACTCCACGACGGTGAAGGCGCGCGCGCTCCCCGTCCTGCTGTCGGCGCCGGTCCTCACCGCGGCGGGCACCGTGGCGGCGGCCGCGTCGGTGCTGGCCGGGCCGCGGGCGCTGGCCATCCCCGGCGGGCTGGCCCTCGGCCTGCTGCTGCCCGGCCTGGCCCTGATCGCGCTGATCTTCCGGTACCGGACGCTGAGCGCGGTCGAGCGGACCGTGCTGGTGCCGGGGCTGAGCCTGGGCACGATGATCGTCTCCGGCCTGCTCCTCTACGTGGCCGGCTTCAAGCTCGACCGGGTCTCGTGGGCGCTCGGCCTGGCCGGGATCACCCTGGCCGTGCTCACCCTCAAGGCGGTGCCCGAGCGGGTCTGGCAGGGCGAGGAGGAGGACGAGCAGGAGGGCCCGAAGACCGAGCTGATCCCGGTCTTCCGGGACGACGCGCCCAAGCCGCCGCCCGGTCCGTTCGCGCCGACCTCGCCGGAGCAGAAGCTCGAGCGGCGCACGCTGGTCAAGCAGCTGCTGCCGATGCTGCTGGTGCTGGCCGTGATCGGTGGCGCGAGCTGGCTGTCGTACGCCAACTCGCACGACAGCTACCAGGTCACCGTCACCACCCTGTACTCCGACCTGCCCGGCCCGGTGGGCGCGGACAACGGCTGGGACGTCGACATCCGGGCGACCGGCCTGGTCGAGGCGGACGGGCCGTACACCGTGGTGGTGACCGACCCGACCGGCAACAAGATCATCGAGCGGCGCATCCCCGGCGGCGACGGCGCGTGGGGCGCCACCATCCGGCTGCCCTCGGCGACCCGGATGACGATCGGCCTGTACCGCGCGGGTGACACCGCCGCGTACCGCACGGTGATCGTGGCGGCGGCGCAGTAGTAGGTTGGTTTCCTCACGCGACTGGCGGCACCGAGGATGGCGACCACCATCGGGGAGCGTGGTCGTGGGCGCCGTCCGCCTGGGTGCCCACGCGGGAGAACCCATGACTGACACAGCAAGGCTGCTGCCCGGCGCTCCGGTCGCCGGCGCGGTGCTCGCCGACGTGGCCCGCCGCGCCGCCGACCTGCGGGCCCGCGGTGTCGAGCCGGCCCTGGCGACGATCCTGGTGGGCGACGACTCGGCCAGCGCCGGGTACATCCGGATCAAGCAGAAGCAGGCCGCCGAGCTGGGCTTCGTGTCACCGCACGAGCACCTGCCGGCCGACGCGAACCAGGACGACCTGAACCGGGTGATCGCCCGGTTCAACGACGACCCGGCGGTGCACGGGCTGCTCATCCAGTACCCGATCCCGGGCCACCTCGACTACGACGCCGCCCTGATGACCGTCGACCCCGACATGGACGTCGACGGGATGCACCCGCTGAACCTGGGCCGGCTCTCCAGCGGCCGGCCCGGCCCGGTCCCGTGCACCCCGGCCGGCATCGAGGCGCTGCTCGCGCACTACGAGATCCCGGTGGCCGGCCACGAGGTGGTCATCCTGGGCCGCGGCGCGACGATCGGCCGTCCGCTGGCGATGCTGCTCGCGCAGAAGCGGCCGACCGCCAACGCCGCGGTCACCGTGGTCCACACCGGCGTGCCGGACTGGGCCCGCTACACCCGCCGGGCCGACATCCTGGTCGCCGCGGCCGGCGTGCCCGGCATCATCCAGCCCGAGCACGTCCGGCCGGGCGCGACCGTGATCGGCGCCGGCGTCCGCTACGAGGGCCGCCGCCTGCTGCCCGACGTCGACGAGTCGGTGGCCGAGGTGGCCGGGGCGATCACCCCGCGGGTGGGCGGCGTCGGCCCGACCACCGTGGCCATGCTGTTCCGCAACGCGGTCACGGCGGCCGAGCGGGCGACCCGCTAGAACCACTCAGCGGCGGCGCGCCGGACGGCGTCCGGGTCGTCCTCGCCGGCCCAGGCCACGACGCCGTCGGGCCGGACGAGGACGGCGCCGGCCCCGAGGCCGTCCCCGGCCGTCCCGGTGGCGTACCGGATCCTGTCGTCAGCGACGCCGCGCAGGCGGCCGGGCCCGAAGTCGAGCAGGACGCCCCGGCCGGCCTGGAGCAGGTCGCCGAGGCGGGTGCCGTCCACGAGCCGGAAGTCCGGGGCGGTACGGCCGGCCAGCGGATGATCCTGGCCGAGGTCGTAGCGGATCGACGTGCCGGCGGTCCGCTCGTACACATAGGTCGTGCCGTCCCGGGTGCCGAGCAGGTCGCGGATCAGGGCCTGGAGCGCCGCGGCGTGCGGGCCGGGCCTCATCACCGCCACCTGGGCCCGCGACCAGTCGAGGACCCGGGCGCCGACCGGATGACGCTCGCGGGTGTAGGTGTCGAGCAGGCCGTCCGGCGCGGTTCCGCGTACGGTCGCCGCGAGCTTCCAGCCCAGGTTCATCGCGTCGCCCAGGCCGAGGTTGAGTCCCTGCCCACCGAGCGGCGAGTGGATGTGCGCGGCGTCGCCGGCCAGCAGCACCCGGCCCCGGCGGTAGGTCGTCGCCTGCATGGCCCGGTCGGTGAAGCTGGACGCCAGGTGGACCTCGCTCAGCGTCACGCCGGTGCCGGACACCCGGCGCAGCACGGCCTGGAGGTGGTCCCGGGACGGCGGCCGCGAGCGGTCGAACGCGCCGCCGTCGAAGTCCATGAGGCCGACGTAGCCGTTGCCCGGCGGCCGGATGTACATGCCGGTCGGCGTCAGGGTGAAGCCCGGGCTCAGCTTCTCCTTCTCGGCGATGGTGGCGAGCATGAGGTAGCCGGTGAGCTGGGGCTCGGTGCCGGTGAAGGCGAAATCGGCCGCCGCGCGCACCGTGCTGCGCCCGCCGTCGCAGCCGACCACCCAGCGGGCCGGGTACTCGTCGTCGCCGGCCCGCACGACCACCCGGTCGCCGGCCTGGACGACGCCGGTCACCGTGACGCCGCGCCGGATCTCGACGCCGAGCTCGACCGCCCGCTCGCCCACCGCCGAACCGACCGCTTCGAGGCTGGTCATGATGCCTTCCAGCGCCGGGCCGGGCCGCTCGTCCACGGCCACGTCGGCCGGGTCGAGCATCAGGCCGGCGAAGTGGCTGACACTCCGGGGCGGCAGCTCGCCGAGCCCGGACGCGTCCAGCAGCGACGGCAGCATCCCGCGGCGGTAGAAGGCTTCGACCGACCCGGCGTTCAGGCCCCGCATCCCGAGCGGCATCGCCTTCCACGGGGAGCTCGCGTCCGCGTCCCGTTCGAGCACCAGCACCGAGCAGCCCGCGAGCCCGAGCTCACCGGCCAGGAACAGCCCGACCGGGCCGGCGCCCACGATCACGACGTCATGCACGAGAGATCCCCTTGAACAGTGCGAGGTCGATGGAGTCGGCCAGGGCCTGATAGCCGGCGTCGCTGCCGTGCACGTCGCCCGCGTGGAAGCCGTCCCGGGTGCGGGTGGGGCCGGCCGGGTCGCGCCACACGGCGTCGAAGTCCAGCACCGCGTCGAACGCGCCGCCGGTGCGGATCCAGGCGTTGACCGCCTGCCGGGCGTCGTCGCCCTCGGGTGAGTACATGGGGTCGTTGCCGGCCGGCGTGAGCGTGGCGGCGTACACCTTCACCCCGCGTCCGCGGGCCCGGGCGATCAGCTGGTGGTAGCCCGCGATGATGTCGCCGGGCGTGATCGGCCCGCCCGGGAACATGGTCAGGAAGCCGGCCAGCTCGGGGTCGCGCGGAGCGTACGAGATGCCGATGTCGCCGAGCCCCAGCGCCACCACCACGTGGCTGAGGCCCGGTGTCGCCAGCACGTCCCGGTCGAACCGGGCCAGACCGGCGTCGCCGTGGCCGCCGTTGAGCAGCCGGTTGCCGCTGATCCCCTGGTTGGACACGTACAGGGCGCCCCCGCCGCGGGCGGCGAGCCGGTCCGGCCAGCTGTGGGCCGCGTCCGGGGCCGAGCCGATGCCGTCGGTGATCGAGTCGCCGAGCACCGCGACGACGGTGGCCGGGCCGTCCGGAACCACCTCCACCGCCGAGATCAGCGCCCGCGCCGGGAGTTCGGTGGGGGTCGCCGCCCCGTCGCCCGGGATCATCCACGCCACCGCCTCCACCGGCCGGCCGTGGCCGGTGACGGATTCCACCCGTTCCGGCAGGTAGAGGCTGATGGTCACGGTGGACAGCGCGGGCAGGGAGAGGTCGACCGGGTCGCTGACGATCGGCGCGCCCGGCGGGACGAGGGCCGTGGGCCGCCCGCCGAAGGTCAGCACGTGGTCGCCCACGCGCGCCGCGCCGATCCGGAGCGGCGCCGTCCCGTACTCGTTGGTGAATCGGACGCGCGCCCGGCGGCCGCCGCCACTGATCCGCACCACCTGGCGCAGCGTGGCGTCGGCGAACGGGTCGAGGGCGGCGACCGCCGCGCCGGGCGCCTGGGGCGAGGCGCCCCAGGTACGAACCCACAGGTCATCAGTCATGCCGCCCACCCTGGCCGGGGCCGCTCGCACGGCGCACACACGACGCTGACGCGGGCCTGACAAGATCGGAGGGTGGACGTGACGCTGCTCGGCGCCGTGCGGGTGGCTCGCGGTGACGCGGTCGTCCCGGTTCCCGGCGCGCGGCTCCAGAGCCTGGTCGTGCGGCTGGCCCTGGCCGGTGGTCACCCGGTCGAGCAGGCCGCCCTGGTCGACGCGATCTGGCCCGACGACCCGCCGGCCGGCGCCGCCCACGCCCTGCAGACCCTCGTCTCGCGGCTGCGCCGGACCCTGGGCGCGGCCGGCGAGGTGACCCAGGCCGCGGGCGGTTACCGCCTGGACGTGACCGCGGCCGACGTCGACGCGCTGCGGTTCGAGCGGCTCGCCGCCGACGGCCGGGACCGCCTCCACGCGGGCGACGCGACCACCGCATCGGTGCTGCTGCGGGAGGCACTCGAGCTCTGGGGCGATCCGGCGGCGATCGCGGCGGTGGCCCCGGCGGTCGCGACCCGGCTGCGCCACGCGGCGGTGGAGGCCGTCGCCGACCTCGGCGAGGCCGAGCTCATGCTGGGAAAGGCGGCCGAAGCGGGGGTACGCCTGACCGCCCTGCTCGCCGAGCACCCGGCGGACGAGCGGGCCGCCGCGCTGCTGATGGATGCGCTCGCCGCCCAGGGCCGGGAGGCCGAGGCCCTGGACCGTTTCGAGCAGACCCGGCTCGCCCTGGCCGACCGCCTCGGCGCCGACCCCGGCGCCGCGCTGCGCGAGCGGCACCTGCGTCTGCTGCGTACCGGATCGGACGGGCCCGGATCGGATGGGCCCAGGCCGGACAATCTGCCCGCACCCCTGACCGCGCTGATCGGCCGCGACGACGACCTGGCCCGGATCGACGCGCTGTTCGCGGCCGGGCGCCTGGTCACCGTGCTCGGTCCGGGCGGGGCGGGCAAGACGCGCCTGGCCGTCGAGGCGGCCCGCCGGCGCCGCCACGACCACCGCGACGGCGTCCGGATGATCGACCTCGCCCCGGTCACCGAGCCGGCCAAGGTCGACGCGGCCGTGCTCGCCGGGATCGGGCTGAGGAGCGGCCGATCCCGGCTCGGCGGGCTCTCCGGCGAACTCGACGGCCGGGACGCCCTGCTGCTGATCGACAACTGCGAACACCTGATCGAGGCCGTCGCCATCCTGGTCGCCGGCCTGCTCGCCCGCCACCCCGAGCTGCGGGTGCTGGCCACCAGCCGCGAGCCGCTCGCGATCGGCGGCGAGGCGCTCGTGCCCCTCGGCCCGCTGGCGCTGCCCGCCCCGGACGACGGCCTGGACGCGGCCCGCCGGACGGCCTCGGTGCGCCTGTTCGCCGAGCGGGCCGCCGCCGTCCGCCCCGGCTTCGACGTCGACCCGTCGACGCTGCCGCGGATCATCAACGTCGTCCGCGCCCTGGACGGCCTGCCGCTGGCCCTCGAGCTGGCCGCCGCCCGGCTCCGGACGATGTCGCTGCCCGAGCTGGACGCCGGGCTCTCCGACCGGTTCCGGCTGCTCACCACCGGCAGCCGGGCCGCGCCGCCCCGGCACCGCACGCTCCGCGCGGTGATCGCCTGGAGCTGGGACCTGCTGACCGATCAGGAACGCGGCCTGGCCGACCGCGTCGCGATCCTGCCCGGCGGCATCACCACCGCCTCGGCCGCCGCGGTCAGCCCCGGCAACGGCGACCTGGCCGGGCTCGTCGACCGATCGATCCTCCAGCTCGCGCCCGAACCCGGCCGTTACCGCATGCTCGAAACCCTGCGCGAGTACGGCCTCGAGCGCCTCGCCGCGCAGGGCGCCCTGGGCGAGGCAGGCGACCGCGCGGCCCGGCATTGTGCCGAACTGATGAGCACCCACGACCCTCAGCTGCGCGGACCGGAACAGGCGGCGGCGGTACGGGTGATCACCGCCGAGTACGACAACGTGCTGGCCGCCCTGCGCCGGCGGTGCGACACCGGCGACGCCGCCGGCGCGATCGGCCTCGCCCTGAGCCTGACCTGGTACTGGCACATGTTCGGCCGGCGCGCCGACGCCGCCTTCTGGCTCGGCGAGGCGCTCGCGGTGCCCGGCGGCGAGCCGGGGCGGGAACGGGACTGCGCCGAGGCGATCCGCCGGTTCAACCAGGGCGACGCCGGACCGCGGCCGGCCGACCTGGCCGACCGGCTCCGGGGATATCCGGACCTTCCCGGCAGCACCGGCGCGCTCACCGCCGTCGCGCTGGCGTTCCCGCTGAACGACCCGGCGGCCGCGCGGACGATCCTCGACCGGCTGGCCGGCGACGACGAGCGGCTGGCCGGCCCGGCCCGGCTGTTCCGGGCCGAGCTGGCCGAGAACTCGGGTGAGCTCGACACCGTCCGCGACGACGTGGAGGCGGCGCTGTCCTGCTTCCGCCGGGCCGGCGACCGGTGGGGGCGGGCGACCGCGCTGCCGCTCCGGGCCCAGCTCCGGCAGTACGACGGCGACCTCGACGGCGCGCTGGCCGACCTGGGCGAGGCCCGGTCGCTGGCCGCCGAGTTCGGTTCGCTCAGCCTGGGCGACGAGGTGTTCGTCGACCTGCGCTGGGTCGACCTGCACCTGCGGCGGGGTGACAACGACCGGGCCCTGGCCATGATCGGCGTGGCCCGGGAGCGGGCGTTGCGAGCGCGCTCGCGGGAGATGCGGGCCCTGGTCGACGCGTGGGAGGCCGGCTTCCGGGCCCGGTTCGGCGAGGTGGACCGGGCGCGGGACCTGCTCGACCGCGCCGACCGGGCGCTGCGCGGCGCAACCGCGTTCCCCGGTGACCACGCGCGGGCGCTGGTCGGTGGGGTCCGGGCGTCGGTCCTGGTCGAGCTGGGCGACCGGCCCGGCGCGGAGAGGGCGCTGGAGACGGCGTACGCGGCGGCCCGGGCGACCGGCGACCGGCCGGTCCTGTCGCTGGCCGCGGTGGCCTCGGCCGCGCTGGCCGGCGCGCACGGGCGGACCGAGGAGGCCGCGGTCCTGCTCGGGGTCGCCGCCCGGCTGCGCGGCGCCCACGACCACTCCGACCCGCAGGTCCGCGAGCTCGTGCGGCGGGGACGCGCCGCCCTGGGCGACGACGGCTTCGATCGGGCGTACCGGCGGGGAACGTCGTTCGAGATCGACCCCGCTCAGGCGGCGAAGTGGGGGTCCTTGGCCATCGCGACGAACGCGGCCAGCGACTCCGGGTCGGTGTCCACCCGCCACTTCTCGTGATAGTTGTAGTGCGTGTCGGTGTCGAACCAGACCACCGCGCCGACCGCGGGGTGCTGCTTCACCCAGGTGGCCAGGGCTGTCGTCCAGTCCGCCTTGGTGCGGCCGCCGCGGTCGACCGAACCCACCTCGGTGATCATCAGCGGCTTCTTGCCGCCGTAGAGGTCGTAGATGCCCTGGAAGAGCGCGCCGGGCAACTCGCGGTTCAGGTTGTAGCCGGAGACGCCGACCCAGTCGACCATGTCGTCGCCCGGGTAGAACTTCGGCTTGGCGTTCCAGGCCGCGGCCGGCTTGTCGTTCCAGTTGGGGCTCCACACCCAGGAGACGTTGTCGGCCTTCTGGTCGGCGAAGATCTCCCGGATCCGCTTCCAGCTGCGGACGTAGCCGGCCGGGTTGTTGTTGTTCTGGGCGCCGCCCCAGCGGTACCAGTCGCCGTTCATCTCCCAGCCCCAGCGCAGCAGCACCGGCCGGCCGAGCCGCTTGAGCTGCTTGGCGTTCCGCGCGATCAGGTCGTCGAACTTCCCGGACAGGATCGAGCCGTGGTCGGTGCCACGCCAGGAGATCATCGGGTACGAGTCGTCCGGCAGCCACGGCAGCGACCGCGGCAGGGTGTCCTGCCACGCGAAGAACTGGTGCAGGATCCGCGGGTCGCGCCCGGTCTGCCGGCGGCGCAGCTTGATCGCCTCCGTCTCGGACAAGCCTTCCAGGTCCAGGTACGCGCCCAGCATCGTCCTGCCCCGGACGTAGGGCACCGGTCCCCCGCCCTTGGCCACCACGGCCACGCCGGACGGCTTGGAGCCCTTGGCCGGCGTGGAGGCGCCGGCCGACGGCGCGTGGGACGGCCCGGTCGTCGCCTCGGCGGCCGTGGTCTTCCCGCGCACCTGGGTCACGACGACCGCGGCGGCGGGCGCGACGGCCAGCGCGGCGATCCCGGCCAGGGCCTTCCGCCGGCCGACGCGGCTGGGCGCGCGGTGCGCTCCGCCGTTCACGTGAGCTTCCGTCCGGTGCGCTGGGCCACTTTCCGCGCCACCCGCCAGGCCGGCTGGGCCAGGCGCTTCATCTGCGGCACGAGCTGCGAGCCGCCGCCGGCCACCATCGCCACCAGGTCGGCGCCGGAGTGCGCGGGCGTCGGCTGCAGGCGCGGCACGGCGAACCGGTGCTCGGCCGGGCGGTGCAACCGGCGGCCGACCTCGGTCGCGTGGTCGTACCCGAGCTCCCGCACCATGTCGCGCACCCGCCGGCCGTTGTAGCCGTGCGGGTAGGCGAAGCCGCGGACCTCGCGCTGCAGCCGCTGCTCCAACTCGTCGTGGCTGCGGACGATCTCGGTGCGCAGCTGGTCCTCGGGCAGCACGTCGAGCGGGTGGTGGATCAGGCTGTGGTTGCCGATCTCGACGCCGGCGTCGGCCACCTCGGCCAGCTCGTCCCAGGTCAGCAGGCGGCCGAAGTCGGGGGCCCAGCGGCCCAGCCAGCCGGCCCGGTCGCCGAGGTGGCCGACCGAGGCGTACAGGGTGGCCCGGGCGCCGGTCTCGGCCAGCACCGGCAGGCCGGCGGTGAGGAAGTTGCGATAGCCGTCGTCGAAGGTGACCGCGACCAGCCGGTCGGCGCTCTCACCCTGGTCCAGCCGGTCGAGCGCCTCGGCCAGCCCGACCAGGCGGTAACCGGCCGCGGTCAGGGCGCTCAGCTGTTCGGTCAGGCGGCTCGGCGGCACGGCCAGGTCACCCAGCGGCCCGCCGATGGCGGACACCGAGTGATACATCAGGGCCGGCAGGGTCTCCCAGGCCGGCGTCGCCGTGTCGGTCACCGCAATCCTTCCTCGTTCGCTACCGGACCACACCCCTATCGGACGGCGGCTACCCGACCTTCGAGATTCGCCCGGCCCACGTTAGTGCTCGAACCGCAGGTCAGCAGGCATCTGAGGCGTTTTCGGGCAAGCACCGGACCAACGGACGATCAAGCTCGACCGCATCGGCCGACCCCCGTACTCGGCCGAAAGTCATAGCCGTGGATCGGTCGGCGGACAGAAGCGGCCGGGTGGCCCCGGACGGCAGGGTGACTCACCATGACCGGAAACCGTGCGATCGACCCGCTACGACTGGCCGAGTCGGCCGTCCAGGCGGCGGTGGTGCTCGGCATCACCGCGCTGCCGGTGGCCTGGCGGGTCCTGGACGGATCACTCACAGCGATCCTCACCGTGATGCTGGCACTCCTGACGGCTGGCGTGTACGCACTACACGCCGTAACCTTCGACTGCTTCCGGATGACGGGCCACCGCAGTAAGCGCAGTTTTTCGCTTACTCAAAGTAAGGACTGAACCGCAACCGTCCCTCGCCCGTACCCCGAGGCAGACACAGCACAGCACTACCCTCGGGAGCGGCCCATGTTCCGGCTCATTCAGCTGAACACCCACCTCAATGTGCCCCGCATCGGTGTCGACCCGGACGGCTACGCCTCCGAACGCGCCGCGCTCGCCCGGTACCGGGCCACCCCGGCCAGCTTCTTCGGCGTCGGGCGCTTCGACGAGGAGGGCACCCTCGCCGAGATCATCATGGACACCGTCTGCGGCCCGGTCGGCGACTGCCCGCGCCCCGCGACCGTGGTGCACGCGCGCACCTTCCAGCGGCTCTGCGACACCTGCGGCTTCGGCCTGGACGTGCTGACCGTCCCCGAACTGGCGTTACGCCTGGGCATCGGCGTACGCCTGGCCCCGGTCCTGGCCCGCTCCGGACGCCACGCGGCCGCCGAGTTCGCGTTCACCGCCAGCAACCGCATCGCCCGCGAGTTCGCCACCCGCGTCGAGAGCCCCGACTGGCGCCACGAACTGTGCGCCGAACTGGCCCGCAACCCGTCCTCGGTCAACGGCCTCCTGATCGGCGTGGGCGCCCTCAGCCACCGCGACGTCCTCGACCTCTACCCGGCCCTGAAGACCCTGGGCGAGCAGCTGCCGGCCTGCGTCCACGGCGACCTCCTCCGCGCCACCGCCCGCCCGCTGTCCCCGGCCGGTGTCGCCGCGCTCCGCCTCGGCATCTGACGACTGGTGGCGCCGTCGCCCGGCCACCTTTTCCCGGGCCGCCGCTCGGCCGGGCGGGGCACGGCGCGGGATGGTTGGGTGGCGCGGCTGAGGGAAGTCACCCGGGGACAACCCACCCGAGTGCAAGGGAGCATCCCGTGGCCGAGAAGACCGAGCAGGAGAAGCGGGAGACCGTCAAGGAACTGGTCAAGGACGCCCGCATCTGCATGCTGACCACGATGACCGCGGACGGGAAGCACGTGAGCCGGCCGATGGCCGTGCAGGACGTGGAGTTCGACGGCGACCTGTGGTTCTTCGCGTACGGCGACTCGGACCTGGTCGCCCAGATCGGCGCCAACCCGCAGGTGAACGTATCGTTCAGCGACAGCAAGCAGAAGGCCTGGATCTCGATCTCGGGCGAGGCGATGCGCGCCGACGCGCCGAAGAAAGCCGAGGAGCTGTGGAGCCCGGCCCTCAAGGCGTGGTTCCCGGAGGGCCTGGAGACGCCCGGCCTCACCCTGGTCAAGGTCCACGCCGACACCGCCGAGTACTGGGACGCCGCGCACAGCAGCACTGTGCTGACCATGATCGGCTATGCCAAGGCCGCCGTGACCGGCAAGCAGCCGGACGCCGGTGAGAACGAGACGGTTCGTATGTAGCGTGGCGGCATGACATTCGACGACCTCGTCCGGCGTGCGAAGGCGCTGGTCAAGGACGGGCGCCGGGCGGTTCTGGGGATCACCGGCGCCCCGGCCGCGGGCAAGACGACGCTGGCCGAGGAACTGGTGAAGGCGATCGACTCCGAGTGGGCCGCCCACGTACCCATGGATGGTTTTCATCTCGCCGACGTCGAGCTCTCGCGCCTCGGCCGGCGCGACGCCAAGGGTGCCCCGGACACGTTCGACGCCCTCGGGTACGCCGCCCTGCTCAAGCGGTTGCACGACGACGAGGACGACGTGATCTACGCGCCGGGCTTCGAGCGGGTCATCGAGCAGCCCATCGCCGGCGCCATCCCGGTCTTCCGCAGCGCCCGCCTGATCGTCTCCGAGGGCAACTACCTGCTGGTCGGGGACGGGCCGTGGCCGAAGGTGGCGCCGCTGCTCACCGAGGTCTGGTACGCCGACCTCGACCAGGAGGAACGCATCACCCGGCTGATCGACCGGCACCGGCGGTTCGGCAAGGACGAGGCCGACGCGGTCGAGTGGGCCACCGGCACCGACGAGCGCAACGCCCAGATCATCCTGGCCACCCGCGAGCGCGCCGACCTGATCGTCCCGGCCGCGTTGCTCCGCGATCTGGGCACACCACCCGCATAGGCTCACCGGCATGGACCTGCCGGGCGGCGCCAGCGTCACCATGGCGTCGGCGCGGCCGGTGACCGAGGGCTGGTCGAACGCGATCGCGGTCAACCCCCGGGTGCTGCGCTGCACGGCCGACGACGGCCGCACGGTGATCGTGAAGATGCGCCGCCCGCCCGGCGACGCCCGCCGCCGCGACGGTTTCCACCGTGAGCTGACCGCCCTGCTGCTGCTGGCCGAGCTGGGCTGCGACGCCGGGCCGCGGCTGCTGGCCACCGACGACAGCGCCGGCCTGCTCGTGCTGGAGGATCTCGGCGACGGACCGGCGCTGGAGGACCTGCTGGTCGGCTCCTCGGCCGCTGCGGCCACGGCCGGCTTCGTGGCGCTGGCCGAGGCGGTCGGCCGGATGCACGTCGCGACGCTCGACCAGGCCGGCGCCCTCCCGGCGTGGAGGTACCTGGACACGCCGGGCCTCGACGAGGTGCGCGAGATCCTGCGGTCCGGACCGATGGTGCTGTCCAACGGCGACCTCGGCCCGCAGAACTGCCGGATCACCGGCGGCCGCGCGCGGCTGCTCGACTTCGAGGACGCCGCCGCCCATCATCCGCTGCTGGACGTGGTGCATTTCCGGCTGCCGTTCTACGGCGGGGCGTGCTGGGCGCGGGTGCCGGCGTTCGTCAGCGATCGCGCCGAGTCGGCCTATCGTCGCGTGACCGGCCGGGTGGCCGACCGCGCGTGGGCCGAGGGCGTGGCCGCGGCGGTCGGCGCCTGGACGATCATCCGGCTGCGGCGCCTGCCGAAGCTGATCGCCGCCGATGCCCCGCACCCGATGGGCTACTCCCGGCGCGGCCAGCTGCTCGACACGCTGCGGCTGGGAGTGACCGCGACCGACGGGGTGCTCCCCCGGCTGGCCGCCCGCTTCGCGCGCACCGAGCGGGACCTGCGCGAGCGCTGGCCCGGGCTCCCCGCCTCGCAGGCCGTCTATCCCGCGTACGCTTCGGCGGGTGACCACCCCCAGTGAAGCGGTCGAGACACCGCCGCGCCCGCGCCGGTCCTCCCGTGCGGTGATCTTCTCGCTGATCATCACGGCGGCGGCCCTGCTGCTGTTCGGCACCTCGTGGTGGACGCTGGTGGCCGCCGGCAACGACTGGCCGGCGCCGGTCTTCGTGGTGCTGACCGTGGTGTGGGCGCTGTGGGCGGTGAGCTTCCCGATCCTGATGGTGCGCGGTCACGGCGGCGGCCACCGCGACGGCGCGGCGATCGCCGCCGACACCAGCCTGGGCGTGGTCTGGGTGCTGTTCACCTGGTCGGTGCTGAGCCTGCTGCTCCGCGCCGCGCTCGCGATCGGCGGCGTCGCCGACCCGGTCCGCTCCCGCGTCGTCACCGTGGTGGTCGCGGTGATCGCGCTGGTCCTGCTCCTCTGGGGGTACGCCGAAGCGATACGCGTCTCGCGCGTCCGATCGGTCGACGTGGTGGTGCCGCGGCTCGGGCCCGGCCTGGACGGGCTGCGTGTGGTGCTGCTGACCGACACCCACTACGGCCCGATCAACCGCACCCGCTGGTCCCGCGGCGTGATCGACGTGGTGAACACGCTGGACGCGGATGTTGTCGCGCACACCGGCGACATCGCCGACGGTTCCGTGCAGCAGCGGCTCTCCCAGGCGGCGCCGCTGGCCGACGCGCGGGCCTCGCTGGCCCGGGTCTACGTCACCGGCAACCACGAGTACTTCTCCGGCGCCCTCGGCTGGGTCGAGCACATGGAGGCCCTCGGCTGGGAGACGCTGCACAACCGGCACATCGTGGTGTCCCGCGGCGGCGACCAGCTGATCGTCGCCGGTGTCGACGACCGCACCGCCGGCGGCTCCGGCCTGCCCGGCCACCAGGCCGACCACACGGCCGCCTTGGCCGGCGCCGACCCCGCCCTGCCGATCCTGCTGCTGGCACACCAGCCCCAGATGATCGGCGGCGCCGTCGAGCACGGCGTCGACCTGCAGATCTCCGGCCACACCCACGGCGGCCAGATCTGGCCGTTCCACTACCTGGTCCGCACCGACCAGCCGTCCCTGCAGGGCCTGACCCGGCACGGCGAGCGCACCCAGCTCTACACCAGCCGTGGCACCGGCTTCTGGGGCCCGCCGTTCCGCGTCTTCGCCCCCAGCGAGATCACCGTCCTCACCCTGCGGTCGGAGGGCTCGCTCCCCACCTAGGCCGCCCGCGCGCAAGACGAACCGGCCCCGCGGCCGTAGCCAGGTCGACGGCCGGCCCAGACTCAGCCGGCCCGGCGGCTGATCTCGTCGGCCGCCCCCAGCATCTCGCTCGCCAGGGGCTGCAGGCCGATACCGGCGAGGACCAGCCCCGTCGAGACGCGTTCGACGACACCCCACTCCCAGATCGCCGTGGCGTCGGTGCCGGTGTGCTCGGCCAGCCGATGCGCGCGGTCCCACGGGTCACCGGACATCAGCTCGACCGGGTCCTCGCGCATCAGCACGCCCAGGTCGTACTCCGGCTCGGCGATCAGCCCGTCCGGGTCGACCAGCTTGAAGCCGTCGCCCGCCTCGAGGGCGTTCCACTGGTGCACGTCGCCGTGAACCAGCACGGCCCGCTCGGGGTCATGCGCCCGGACGCGGCTCCCGGCGGCGGCGATCGCGTGCTCAACCGTACGTTCGGCACACGGCCGGTCCAGCTCCACCCAGCGCCGCCGGACGAACTCGATCAGCCACCGCCCCTTCTCCGCCCCCGAACGCAGCCCGGTGGCCGGCCGCCACACCTTCCGGGCGGCGCCGGCCAGGATCACCAACCGTTCCGGAAGCGGGCGCTCCAGCTCGTACAGCGATCTCCCCAGACGCTCCAGGAGCAGCGCGCCGCACCCCTCGTCGGCCGCCAGCAACCTCGCGCAGCCCTCACCCGCGGCCAGCCGCAGCACCGTGATCTCGTCCCGCGCGTCGTTCCCGAGCCGGGGCACGACCAGCTTGAGCACCGCGGGCGTGCCGTCCGCCCGTGTCGCCTCGACGACATACGCCTCGGTGCCGTCCCCGAAGACCCGGCCGGTCGTCAGCCCCCAGCGCGCCGAAAGCTCGTCGACCAGCGCCGGCAGCCCGTCGAGCCAGCCCTGCGCGTCCGCGAGCCGCGCCTTGGCCACCACCGCCGCCGGAACGTCGATCACCGCACCCACCACCCCGTCATCCACAGCCGGCGCCTCCTGTGGATGACACCACGAAACTGTCGTACCCGCGCGATACCTTCCACGCCCACCCAAAGGGGTGGGGGTGGGGGCGGCGACGCGCGCGAGAAAAGATCAACTTCGAACGGACGATCGTGACACGCGTGACAGTCGCCCGCCCCGTAATTCCGTTGAAGCGCTCTCCCCGCCCCCGCAGGATGGACACACCGCCCGTTCTTCGTGAGGAGCTCCGCATGCGCCTGCTTCGTGACCTCTGGGACACGTCCGCGCTCCGGACCCTCATGATCGGGGTCCTGGTCCTGCTCGGCGCCATCGGTCAGGCCGGCGCCCTGGCGCTCGCCGGCGGCGTGCTCGTCGCTCGGTCGACAACCATGTTCGCGCTGCTCGCCGGCGCTCTCGTGGTGTCCGTGCTGGGCGATGTCGCGGTCGGGCTGATCGCGGCCGGGCTCACCGCCGACTGGGCGGCCCGGGCCCGCCGCGGCCTCAACCGGGTCGCCTTCGGCCAAGACCTGCCGACGCTCGACAACACCCCGGTCGGCGAGCTGCTCGACCGCATCGACAGCGACGTCTACCAGGTCGGCTCCGAGATGCGCGGCAGCGGCGTCCGGATCATCCAGTCCCTCGCGGTGGCGACCATGTCGATCGTCACCGCGTTCATCGTCTGGTGGCCGGCCGGCCTCGGCATGGTCCTGGTCTCGCTGCTGCTCGTGTGGACCATGCGCAAGCCCATCGCGCGCATCGGACCGGCCCGGATCGCCGAGGAGGAGGCCTGGTCCGACCTGGCCGCGGTGATGGAGGAGGCGATCCACGGCCAGGACGATGTGCGTACGAGCCTGGCCGCGCCGTACGTCCGCAAGCTCTACGCGCTGCGGGCCCGTGAGGTGCTGACCCGGGGACGCCGGGTGTGGCGGCGGTCGTCGCGCATCACGATGGGCGCCGGCGCGATCACCCGTACGCTCATCGCGGTCCTCGTTGTCGGGGGTGCGATGGCCCTGGTCGCAGGCCTGATCGACGGGGCCCGGCTGACCGCCGTGTGGCTGCTGGCGCTGGGCTTCGGCGGCACCCTGGAACACGTCACCCGGATGGTGCCCGAGCTGCAGAACGCGCTCGGCGCCTGGAGCCGGGTGCAGCTGCTGCGCCAGGTGCCGCAGGAGCCGACCGGCGGCCTGCAGCCCCCGGACGGCGACATCGAGGTGCGAGGCCTGACCTTCCGGTACGGGGAGTCCGACTCCGGTCGCCCGCCGGCGCTCCGCGACGTCTCGCTGACCTTCGCGCGCGGCCGCTCGTACGCGCTGATCGGCCGCACCGGATCGGGCAAATCGACCCTGGCCAAGATTCTGACCCGGGCCGTGGACGTGCCGCGCGGCACCGTCTTCCTGGCCGGCGCCGACATCAACGACCTCGACATCGAGGGCCTGCGCCGGTTCACCGCGATCGTGCCGCAACGCACCGACATCCTGGCCGGGACGCTGGCCGAGAACATCGCGCTGTTCGACCGCGAGCTGGAACACCGCTCCGGCGCGGCGGTGGCCGAGCTCGGGCTCACCCCGTGGGTGGCGAGCCTTCCGGACGGCATCGAGACCCGGCTCGGCGAGGGCGGCTACAAGCTGTCGGCCGGGCAGGAGCAGCTGGTCGCGTTCGCGCGGATCCTGGTGCGCGATCCACACGTGGTGATCCTCGACGAGGCGACCGCCCGGATGGACCCGGTCACCGAGTCGTGGGTGCAACGGGCCACCGACCGGCTCCTCGAGGGCCGCATCGGCGTGATCGTGGCACACCGGCTGTCCTCGGTGCAGCGCTGCGACGAGGTCGTCGTGCTGGCCGACGGCGAGGTGCTCGAGGCCGGGCCGCTGCGAACCTCCCGCCGCTTCGCCGACCTGCTCGCCACCAGCAACGCGGCCGTGCCGGCCGGCGGTCCGGGCGGCGGCGTGATGCTGGCCGAACGCGACTGGGACGCCGACCTCGAGTCCGAGGTGGGCGCCGACGCGCTGGTCAACACCCTGCCCAAGGCCGAGCCGCCGCCGCTGCCGGAACCACCCCAGGCCCATACGCTGCGCGAGATCATCCGGCTGGCCACCAACGACCCGCGGTACGGGCTGGCCGCCGTGGCCTTCTTCGCCGTCCTGGTGCTGCTCGGCCTGGACGGCGCGATCCTGCCGCTGCTCTGGGCCAACGTCGTCGACGGCGTCGGTGACCCGCTCTACCCCGCCATCGGCATCGCGGTGGGGCTGATCGTGGCGATCCCGACGCTGTTCTACACCGGCGCCTGGTTCCCCGAGTGGTGGGTGCGGCAGATGCTGCGGATCAGCATGCGCCTGGTACACGGGCAGATCGGGCCGCGACGGGTCAGCAAGTACACGCCGGCCGAGGTGGTCGCGCACGGCGGCGACACCGAACGCGTGGTCATGCTGGCCGACAACACCATCGACCTGACCATGAGCGTGCTGGTCATCGTGGCGATGACCTGGGCGTCCGGGAGCTACGTGCCGGCGCTGTTCTTCATCGGCACGCTGCTCGTCTCCGGTCTCACCGCCACGCTGTTCGGTCCCCGGCTCGAGTCGGCCGCCCGGCGTACGGTGGCGGCCCGCGCGGCGTTCGCGACCTCGCTGGTCAGTTCGCTGTCGGCCGCCCGTACGGTCAAACTGGCCGGCGCCACCGGACCGGTGCTCGACCACCTCGCCGACCTGGACGCCGACCGCAGCCTCAAGCAGCGCAAGGAGATCTCCATCCAGGTGTGGGCGCGGTCGACGCCGTCGGTGCTCAGCGGGCTGCTGCCGGTCGCGGCGTGGGCGCTCTACCTGGCCGGCGACCTGTCCGCGCCGGCCACGCTGATCGCGGTGGCCACGCTCGGCAGCGCGCGCTGGTTCGCCTGGGTCGCGGCGTCGCTGGTGTCCCACTTCCCGTCGGCCCGCGTCTGGACCCGCCGCACGGTGGCGATGTCCGGGGAGTCGGCCTACTCATCGGCGGTGCCCGGCGTCGACATCGCGACGGGTACGGCGCCCGCGCCGCCGTCGGCCGACCGCAACCCGCTCGACCGGCTGACCCTCACCGGCTTCAGCGCGGTGCACGAGAACGGCACGGTCGGCGTGCAGGACGTCGACCTGACCGTGTCCCGCGGACAGCTGGTGCTGGTCGTCGGCCCGGTCGGCAGCGGCAAGTCCTCGCTGCTGCGGGCGCTGGCCGGCATCGTCCACCACACCGGCCGGCTCGCCTGGAACGACCAGCCGGTCGACCAGCCCGAGGTGTTCCTGCGGCCGAACCAGGTCGGGTACGTCGCCCAGCTGCCCCGGGTGCTCTCCGGCACGGTGGCCGACAACATCCAGCTCGGCCACTCGGTGAACGCCGAAGACGCGGTGAGCACGGCCCAGCTCGAACACGACCTGGCCGCCGCCGGCGGTGGCCTGCAGCTGCTGATCGGGCACAAGGGGACGCGCCTCTCCGGCGGCCAGCTGCAGAGGCTGGCCCTGGCGCGCGCCCTGGCGCCCCGCACCGAGCTGCTGATCGCCGACGACGTGTCGTCCGCCCTGGATGTCACCACCGAGCTGGAGCTGTGGCGGGCGCTCCGCGAACACGGGGTGACCGTGGTCGGCTCGACGTCGAAGCGGGCGGCCCTGGTCCAGGCCGACCATGTGGTGGTCCTGATCGGCGGTCGCGTCGAGGCGCAGGGCCCGTGGCGCGAACTCGAGGACCGCTGGGGTCATCTGGCCGGCTAGCAATTGTGCGTGCCACGCATCTTTGCGTGGCACGCATTTTTTGCTAGCCTGGTTCGCGTGGGATTGCGTGAGGACAAGAAGCAGGCGACGCGGGCCGCGCTCAGCTGGGCCGCGGTGCGGCTGACGGTCGAGCGCGGCTGGGACAACGTCCTGGTCGACGACATCGCGGCCGCCGCCGGGGTGTCGCCGCGGACGTTCAACAACTACTTCTCCAGCAAGGGCGAGGCGATCGCGGCCCGGCATCTCGACCGCTACCTGCTCCTGGCCGACAACCTGCGCCACCGCCCACCCGCCGAGCCCCTGTGGGACGCGCTGCGGGCGGCCGTCGTCGGCATCATGCAGCCGGCGCCGGAACTGCCGGTTGACGGGTCGCCTTCCGGGCCTGGCTCAACTTCCGGGCCTGATTCATCTTCCGGGCTTGGGTCGCCTTCCGGGCCTGAGGCACCTTCCGCCGCCGGGTCGCTTTCCGGGCCTGACTCAACTTCCGCCGCAGGCTCGCTTTCCGGGCCCGACTCATCTTCCGCGGCGGGGTCGCCTTCCGCAGCCGCCTCGCCTTCCGCGCCCGACGGGCTCGGCCGTCGCGGGCCGGATGTCGCACTGGATCGGGAACGCTGGCTGGCCGGTGTGCGGGTGATGGTCGAACATCCGGCCCATCAGGCCGAGTTCTCGCGCGCCGGCATCCGGGCCGAAGCCAAGCTGGCCGAGGTGATCGCCGAACGCACCGGGACCGAACTCGGCCGGGACCTCTATCCGCATCTGACCGCGGCGGCGGTCATGGCCACGATCAACACGTCCACGAACCGCTGGATGGCCGGTCCGCAGGCCACCGACCCGCGGGCCGACGCCGCCACCACGATCACCGACCAGGTGGTGGCGGCCCTGACCCTGTTGTCGGAGGGGCTGCCGCCGCCGGGCCGCCGACCCGAGCAGACGCCTCAGCCATGAACCGGCGCACCAAGCGCCCGCACCGCCCGCCCCGGCGCTGACCGGCGGCGTCCCAAGATCAAAAACGCGGCGGCGCGCGCACCGCCACCTCCCCCACCCCGGCACTGGGTGGGTCAGAACGTAGCCGATGAGTACGACGAAATGGAGCGCTGTCCACAGGCAGCGGCCGATTCGAGCTGCCTGTGGACAGGCGACGACCGCTTGTGGTCAGCCGATGGCGGCTGCCTGTGGACAGCCGGCGGCGGTCGCCTATGGACGGTCGGCGGCCACCGGGGTGACCCACCGGGAGAACCCGGCGGCGGGTATGGCCCGGACCACCTACGGCCCGGGGCCGTGATGACGGAACTCCGCTGTGCACGTACATCGAAATCGACCTTGATCTAGGGGGAAGAAACATGATCGACGTCCTGGTGGCGGGCGCCGGGCCCAACGGCCTGATGACCGCCTGTGAGCTGGCGCTTCACGGCGCGAACGTGCTCGTGTTGGAACGCAACGCGGAGCCGACGACCGAGCAGCGGGCCAACGGGCTGGCCGGGCAGGTGGTGCGGATGCTGGACCGGCGCGGGCTGCTGGAGCGGCTCACCGGTAGTGCCGAGCCGCCCGAACCGTTGCCGCAGTACATGTTCGCGGCGTTTCCGCTGCCGCTGCATCGGCTCGGCGGCGACAATCCGGTCTACACGATTCTGGCGCCGCAGCGGCGGATCGAGGAGATGCTCGCCGCCCGGGCCGGGGAGCTCGGTGTGGAGATCCGGCGCGGCGAAGGGGTCACGGGGTTCGTGCAGCACGGCGATCACGTTGTCGTGACGACCGACCACGGAGACATAGCCGCGCGTTGGCTGGTGGGGGCGGACGGCGGGCGCAGTGTGGTGCGGAAGGCGGCGGGGATCGGGTTTCCGGGGGTGACGCGTGATGACACGGTGTCGCGGGCGGCGCATGTCGGCGTTCCGGAGCGGCTGCTGCATCGCGAGGGTGGGCTGGAGGTGCCGGGGTACGGGGTGCTGCCGCCGTTCCGGCATACCCGGACCGAGCGGGGGCTGATCGTGTACGCGCCGTTCCCGGACGGGCGGCGGCTGGTCAGCGTCACCGATCGGGAGCCGGCGGGGGACGAGCCGATGACCATCGCCGAGATCGTGGCGGCGGCCGAGCGGGTGCTGGGGGTGCCGCTCGAGATCGAGGAGCCGCCGGGTGACGGGCCGCATCTGCTGCGCCGCACGGTGGGCGGCAACACGCGGCTGGCCGAGACCTATCGCCGGGGGCGGGTGCTGCTGGTGGGCGACGCGGCGCATGTGCATGCGGCGATCGGCGGGCCCGGCCTGAACCTGGGGCTTCAGGACGCGGTCGATCTGGGGTGGAAGCTGGCGGCCGAGGTGGGGGGCCGGGCTCCGGAAGGACTGCTCGACACGTACGAAGCGGAGCGCCGCCCGTACGCCGAGCGGGTCGTCATGCACACCATGGCGCAGTCGGTGCTCGTCGGGCCGGGGCCGCAGATCACCGCGCTGCGGCGGCTGTTCGGCGAGCTGCTCGAGGACGAGCCGGCCCTGCGCCGGATCGCCGAGCTGATCGCCGGTGGGCCGCAGGCCTACGACACCACCCTCGCCGACGGCCGGCGCCTCGCGACGCTGACCCGGGACGGCGGCTTCCTGCTCATCGACCGTGGCGGCTTCGGCGGGGACGTGCCCGGGGACCACGTCCGGGTCGTCACGGATGACGGCCCGGGCGAGTCGGTGCTGCTGCGGCCCGACGGTCAGGTGGCGTGGAGCTCGGCCCGGCCGGTCGGCGAGCTGCGGACGGCTCTCAAACGCTGGCTTGCAGCCGCTTGACCACCTCGGTGACGGTGCCCGAGGGGATCGCGAAGCCGACTCCGACGCTGCCGGTGGAGCCGTCGCCGGCGGTCGCGATGGCCACGTTGATGCCGATCACGTGGCCGGAGGTGTCGACCAGCGCGCCGCCGCTGTTGCCCTCGTTGATGGCGGCGTCGGTCTGGATCAGGCCGGTCAGGGCCTCCTCGCCGGTGTCCACCTTGCGGTCCAGGGCCGACACGATCCCGGAGGTCACGGTGCCCTCCAGGCCGAGCGGGGCGCCGAAGGCCAGCACGGTGTCGCCGACCGCGACCGGGTCGCCGGTGGCGAACGTCGCCGGGGTCAGGCCGGACACGTCGGTGGCCCGGACCAGGGCGAGGTCGTGGGTGGCGTCGGCGGCGACGACCTTCGCGGGTACGGTGCGCCCGTCGGCGAGCCGGACGCTGACCGTCGAGCCGGCCGACGAGGCGATCACGTGGTTGTTGGTGAGCACCAGGCCGTCCGCGTTCAGGATCACGCCCGAGCCCAGGGACGACGAGCGGGCGCCGTCGACCAGGACGGTGACGATGCTCGGTGACACCTTGGCGGCCACGGCGGCCAGGTTGGACGTGGTGCCGGAGTTGACGATCGGGGTGGCGGCGCCGCCGGCGGCGGTCGGGGTGGCGGCCGCGGCTTCGGTGGCGGTGTAGCGGTCGGCGATCACGCCGCCGGCCACTCCCCCGCCTCCGATCAGGGCGAGGAGGGCGGCGCCCCCGGCTACCCGGCGCGGCCACAACGAGTCACGACGGTGGGAACGCGGCGGCTGGGTGAGCATCTCGGTCATGAGACCAACAGTCGCTCCGGGCGTTGTCACCACGTTGTGAGCCGTCTGTGAGTCCGCTGAATCCGCTCTCCCGCTGGTCCCCTAGGCCGAAAGTCGCAGTGCTTACGGGTTCCGGCAGACCGCAGACCGAGGCGGTACACAGGTCGGCCTGGCAATCCTTGAGTCATGACTGGTCGAGGAGTTCTGAGAGTCATGGGCAACGCGGTCGGCGGCCTGATCGGCTGGACCGCGGATCCGGCGCCGAGCGCCGACCCCGCCTCGCTGCGCGCGCTGTTCGACGACCTGGGTGTGCCGGTCGCGCCGGGTGCGGCGGCTCTGGAAGCCGAGGTACGCACGTTCCAGGCTCATGTCGGCCTGGCCGCCGACGGCGTGGCCGGCCCGCAGACCGTGCACGCTCTGGCCCGCTACGCCGAGGAGGCCCGTGACCTCCGTATCTGGGGTGGGGCGTTGGCGGCCGCCCCGAACAGCTAGATCTAGCCGACCTTCGAGGCCACGAAGCCGGCGGCCTCGTCGAGCGACCCGTTGTAGTTCAGGTGCGCGGCGAGGCTGTTCCCGCTCTGGCAGAACCGGTCGTTCCGGTTGCAGAACGACTGGGTGCGGTCCGCGAACGCGTCGAGTTCGCCCCGTCCCCGGGCGAAGACGCCGGACCTGTTGCCCTGCGCGACGTTGAACGACTCCCCGGCGGTGAACGTCGGGTCGCCGAACAGCACGACCGCCGCCACCCGGTCACTGACCGCGGCGGGTACGGCCGGCCGGCCGCCCCGCGCCCCGGCCAGCACGTCGCCGGTGACCTGCGCCCCTTGTGAATAGCCCATCAGGACGAACCGGGTGTCGGCGCACCGGGCCGCGGTGGCCTCCAGCTTGGCCGCCATGTCGGCGACGCCCTGCCGCACGCTGTTTTTGTAGTTGCCCAGCGTGGCCGGATAGTCGACCGCGGTCGACCGTACGGTCACGTCCAGGTCCTGGGTGAGGGTGCGGGCCAGCGGCCCGAGCAGCACCCCGAAGCCGGGACGTTCGGTCGACGCCCGCGCGCCGATGATCTCCACGTCCGCGCATGCGTTGCCGGGCGCCTCAGCCGCGAACGTCAACGGCGCCACCGCGAGACCGCCAGCCACCACGACGCCGGCCGCGGCGATCATGATTGCCTTGCGTAGTCGCATTCGGAACTCCTTCCTCGGTTGCACACTTCTTGCACCGAGTACGCAGGATCCCGTGCCGCCAGATGGCCGCTATGGACTTAACCACAGCTCAGGCCCATGATGAACCACTTGCATCGGCCGTGCGTATTCCTCGTCAGGCGTCGTAGTCGACGACAACGACCTCCGTCAATGGGGTGGCCTGACAGGTGAGGACGTAACCGGCTGTGATCTCGTGCGGTTCGAGCGCGAAGTTCCGCCGCATCTTCACGTCGCCCTCGACGACCCGCGCCCGGCACGTCCCGCACACCCCGCCCTTGCACGCGAACGGCAGGTCGGGCCGGGCCCGCTGCGCCCCCTCCAGCACGGTGTCGCCGTCGCCCACGGTCACCGTCGTCGACCGCCCGTCCAGCAGCACGGTCACCTCGCTGCCGACGCCGGCCTCCTCCACCCGGACCACATCGGGCGGCATCTCGTCGACCCAGAACAGCTCCCGGTGGATCCGCTCGGCCGGCACCCCCGCCGCGCCGAGCACCTCGGTGGCGTCCACCACCATCCCGAACGGCCCGCACAGCCACCAGTGATCCACGGCCTCGACATCGATCAGGAGCGGCAGCAGGGTACGCAGCTTCGCCGCGTCCAGTCGCCCACTGAGGAGGTCGACCTCCCGCGCCTCGCGCGACAGCAGGTGAACGAGCTCGAGCCGGGACGGATAGCGGTCCTTCAGGTCGGCCAGTTCCTCGGCGAACATCACGGTGTCGGCCCGCCGGTTCCCGTAGATCACCGACACCTGCGTCTCCGGCGCCTGCTGTCCCAGCAGGGACGAGGCGATGGAGAGCAGCGGGGTGATCCCGGACCCGGCGCCGATCAGCACGTGCCGGCCGGACCGGCCGAGGTCTGGCGTGAAGCTGCCGGTCGGCGGCGCGACGTCGACCAGATCACCCGGGCGCACGCCCTGCACCAGCCACGTCGACACGATGCCACCCGGCACCTCACGCACCCCGATCCGGGGCGCGGCGCCGGCCGGGGCGCAGATCGAGTAGGTGCGGCGCTCGTCGGACGGGTCATCCGGGCGGCGCACGGTCAGCGACTGACCGGCCCGGAAGGCATAGCGCCCGGCCAGCTCCGCCGGAACGTCGAAGGTGACCGCGACGGCGTCGTCACAGAGCCGCTCGACCGCGGCGACCCGCAGCGGGTGGAACTCGCGGACCACCACGTCAGATCTCCTTCACGTGCTCGAACGGCTCCCGGCACACCGGGCAGCGCCGCAGCTCACGGCAGGCGGTGGCGCTGAACGCGGCGATCTGCTCCGACTCCGGGTGCCCGCATTGCGGGCAGGCGATCGCCGGCCGTGGCGTACCCAACATCAGCGGAACCGGCCCGGCCGGCCGGCGCGGCGCCTGGCCGGGCGGCGAGATCCCGGCGGCGGCGAGCTTGGCCCGGCCTTCCGCGGAGATCCAGTCGGTGGTCCACGCGGGCGCCAGCACCGTGCGGACCTCGACCTCGCGGTAGCCCGCCCCCGCCAGCGCCCGCCGCAGATCGGCCCGGATCTCGTCCATCGCCGGGCATCCCGAATAGGTCGGCGTGATCGTGACAACCACGCCGTCACCGTCCTCGCGCACCTCCCGGATCACCCCGAGATCGGCGAGCGTCAACATCGGCATCTCCGGATCGGTGACCGTGGCGGCCACCTCGGCGGCGTTCCGGCTCACCACACACCGCCCGGCACCGACCGCGCGAGGCTCTGCATCTCGTCGAGCACCTCGGCCAGCGCGGGCGTGTGCACACCGTCCCGCCCGGTCGGCGCGCTCGAAGCCGGCGCTTCAAGATCAAGTTCGGTTTCGCGCGCACCGCCACCGCCCCCACCCCTCTGGGTGGGCGAGAATGTAGCGCTCGGGTCTGACGGTTCGGCCACGTTGTCCACAGGCACGGGCGCCGTCAGGGTGGCTGTGGACAACACGTGAGCCATCACGGCGTCGAACTCCGGGCGCCAGTCCTTCGGGGCCAGCGGGGACGGTTCGTGGTCGAGCTCGGCGAGCAGCGGCCACAACGCGTCCACGGCCGACTGCATGCGTTCGCGGGACAGGTCGGTGCCGTCGCCGAGGCGGATGACCCACTGGGCGGCGTACTCGCGGTGGTAGGTCAGCTCCTTGACCGCCTTGGCGGCCACCGCGGCCAGGACCGGGTCGTCGGCGTCACGCAGGCGGTCGAGCACGGCCAGCCGCCACGTCGAGAAGGCCAGCAGCCGGGCGACCAGGTGGGCGAAATCGGGATCGGCCCGCTCGGCCAGCTGCACGTTCCGGAACTCGGCCGGCCCGCGACCGTAGGCCAGCGCGTCCTCATTGCCATCGCCCAGGGCCTCGCCGGCCCGGGTCAGGAGCAGGCGGGCCTGGCCGAGCAGGTCCAGCGCGATGTTGGCGATCGCCACCTCGTCCTCGAGCTCGGGCGCGCGGGTCACCCACTCCTGGAGCCGGTGCGACATGATCAGCGCGTCGTCGCCGAGCATCAGGCAGTACGAGGCCAGCGCGGGACGGTCGGCGGCCGGGGAGAAGGCAGTGGGCACGCCGGCCAGGGGGTCGGCGAAACCCGTGCCGTACGCCCAGCGGGCGTCGTCGTCGTGGTCGGTGAGCGCACCGTACGCGTCGTCGAAGGACATCAGATATGCGGGACGGAGTCGGGGATGGCGTAGTAGGTCGGGTGCCGGTACGCCTTGTCGCCGCTGGGCGCGAAGTACGGCTCCTTGTCGTCGGGGCCCGAGGCGGCCACGTCGTCGGAACGCACCACCCAGATGCTCACGCCCTCGTTGCGCCGCGTGTAGAGGTCGCGCGCGTGGTGCAGCGCCATCGTGTGGTCGGCCGCCCGCAGCGAGCCGACGTGCACATGATTCAACCCTCGCTTCGCGCGTACGAACACCTCGTACAGGGGCCACTCGTGGTTCATGACGCCTTCTTCCGTGCGTGTGCCGCGGCCGCCTCGCGAACCCAGGCGCCGTCCTCGTGGGCCGCGCGCCGCCGGGCAACGCGGGTGGCGTTCATCGGGCCGTCGCCGGAGATGACGCGCTTCAGCTCGTCCCAGTCGGGCGTACCGAAGTCGTGGTGGCCGCGTTCCTCGTTCCACTTCAGAGCGGGGTCGGGCAACGTGACCCCCAGAGCAAGAGCCTGGGGCACGGACATGTCGACGAAGCGCTGGCGCAGCTCGTCGTTGGTGTGGCGCTTGATCTTCCAGGCCATCGACTGCGCGGTGTTGGGCGAGTCGCCGTCGGGCGGGCCGAACATCATCAGCGACGGCCACCACCAGCGGTTCGTGGCGTCCTGCACCATCTCGCGCTGCCGGTCGGTGCCGCGCGTCATCATGGTCATCAGCAGCTCGTACCCCTGCCTCTGATGGAAGCTCTCCTCCTTGCAGATGCGGATCATGGCGCGGCCGTACGGCCCGAACGAGCTGCGGCACAACGGCACCTGGTTGCAGATGGCGGCGCCGTCGACCAGCCAGCCGATCACGCCGACGTCGGCGAAGCTCAGCGTCGGGTAGTTGAAGATCGACGAGTACTTCTGCCGGCCCTCGATCAGCCGGGTCGTCAGGTCGCCGCGGTCGGCGCCCAGCGTCTCGGCGGCGGAGTAGAGGTAGAGCCCGTGCCCGGCCTCGTCCTGCACCTTGGCCAGCAGGATCGCCTTGCGCCGCAGCGTGGGCGCCCGGGTGATCCAGTCGCCCTCGGGCTGCATGCCGATGATCTCGGAGTGCGCGTGCTGGGCGATCTGCCGGATCATCGTCTTCCGGTAGGCGTCGGGCATCTCGTCCCGCGGCTCGATCCGCTGGTCACGAGCGATCGTGTCCTCGAAAGCGCTCACCACGTGAAGAACCCCTGTCCGGTCTTGCGGCCCAGTTCGCCGCGCGCCACTTTGTCCCGCAGCAGCTGCGGCGGGGCGAAACGATCGCCGAGCTCGGCGTGCAGATGTGATGCGATGGCGAGCCGCACGTCCAGCCCGACCAGGTCGGTGGTGCGCAGCGGGCCCATCGGGTGCCCGTACCCCAGCTCGAGGGCCTTGTCGATGTCGGCCGGTGAAGCGACGCCCTCCGACACCATGCGGATCGCCTCCAGGCCGAGGAGCACACCGAGGCGGCTGGTGGCGAAGCCGGGCGTGTCGCGTACGCAGATCGCGGTCTTGCCGAGCGCGCCCACCCACGACGTCGCCGCCTCCACCACCGCCGGAGCCGTCGCCGGGCCGACCACGAGCTCGACCAGGTCGCTGACCGGCACCGGGTTGAAGAAGTGCATGCCGATCACGCGCGACGGGTCGCCCACCGCCGAGGCCAGCCGGCCGATCGACAGCGAGCTGGTGTTGGTGGCCAGCACCGCCGCCTCGCCCACGGCCGCCAGCACCTGCCGCTTCAGATCGAGATCCTCGGGTACGGCCTCCACGACGAGTTCGCACGGTGCGAGCTCGCCCACCGAGTCGACGACGGACACCCGGGACAGCACCTCACCGGGGGTGGTGGGGAGCGTCTCCTTGGCCGCCGCCCGGTGCAGGCCCATCGCCACCCGGTCGCGGGCCGCCGCGGCCGCCGCCGGATCGCGCTCGACGATGGTCACGACCGAGCCGCCGGCCGCGAAGACCTGGGCGATCCCGGCGCCCATCCGGCCGCCACCGATCACCCCGACCGTCCCGGGCAGGTCCGTCATACCCGCTCCACCAGCATGGCCAGCCCCTGGCCGACGCCGACGCACAGGGTGGCCAGGCCGCGCCGGGCGTCCTCGCGTTCCATCCGGCCGAGCAGGGTGACCGTGATGCGGGCGCCGGAGCAGCCCAGCGGGTGGCCGAGCGCGATCGCCCCGCCGTCCGCGTTGACCCGCTCGTCGTCCAGCTTGAGCCGCCGGATCACGGCCAGCGACTGGGCCGCGAACGCCTCGTTCAGCTCGATCGCGTCGAGGTCGCCGGTGGTCCAGCCGGCCCGGGCCAGGGTCTTCTCGGTGGCCGGGACCGGGCCGATGCCCATGATGTGCGGCGGAACGCCGGCCGCGGCGGCGGTCACCACGCGCGCCCGGGGCGTCAGCCCGTACCGCTCGACCGCGGCCTCGCTGGCCACGATCAGCGCGGCCGCGCCGTCGGACAGCGGCGATGACGAGGCGGCCGTGACGATGCCCTCCTTGCGGAACACCGGCTTGAGCGTGCCCAGCTTCGCCAAGGTCGAGCCCCGCCGCGGGATCTCGTCGGTGCTCACCTCGCCGACCGCGACGATCTCCGACTCGAACTTTCCGGCGTCGATCGCGGCGATGGCCCGGTTGTGGCTGCGCAGCGCGAACGCGTCGCTGTCGGCCCGGGTGATGCCGTCGAGCGCGGCCACCTCCTCAGCCGTCTCGCCCATGCTGATCGTGGTCTTGTCCCGCTGCTTGAACACCGGGTTGGTGAACCGCCAGCCCAGCGCCGAGTCGACCACCTCGCCCGGCCGCGCCCACGGGGTGCCGGGCTTGGCCATCACCCACGGCGCGCGGGTCATCGACTCGACGCCGCCGGCCACCACGATGTCGGCGTCACCCACCCGCACCGCGTTGGCCGCGGCCTGGATCGCGGTCAGGCCGCTCGCGCAGAGCCGGTTGACCGTGAAGCCGGGCGTCGTGTCGGGCAGCCCGGCCAGCAGCGCGGCCATCCGGGCGACGTTGCGGTTGTCCTCGCCCGCCTGGTTCGCGGCCCCGAGGATCACCTCGTCGATCACATCCTCGGGTACGCCCGCCCGCCGCACCGCCTCGCCGACCACCAGCGCCGCGAGGTCGTCGGGGCGGACGCCGGCGAGCGACCCGCCGTACTTGCCCTGCGGTGTGCGTACCCCACCAACAAGAAATGCTTCAGGCATCATGCCGCCTTGACTGGAGGACGAAGAACCGGCCACTGACGAACCAATCGTCCGTCAAGGCGGCGGTGGCCGCCGGGTTGGCGCCGGTGCCGTGCAGATCGCTGAAGGCGGCGGTCTGGTTGACGAACACGCCACCCAGCAGGTTCTCCGACAGATGCACGCCGGCGTCGAGCGCGGCATCGCGGGCGGCCTCGATCACCTCGGGCGACGTCGAGTAGACCGAGGCGGTCAGGGCGCCGTGGTGGCGCACGGTCTCGACGAACAGCTCGAGGGCGGCCGCGGTCGACTCGGTGGTGATCACGAAGGACACCGGGCCGAACCACTCCCGGGTGTAGACCTTGTCGTCGGCCGCGTCCAGCTTGACCACGACCGGCGTGCGGATCGTCGCCTCCGGCCACTGCGGGTCGGCCACCTCGCCGGTCGTCCGCACCACGCCGGCCGCGCCACTGGCCTCGGTCAGCCGGGACAGCACGCCGTCGTTGACGATCGCGCCGAGCGTGCCGGCCGCCCGCGCCGGGTCGCCGAGCAGCTTGTCGATCGCCGTGCTCAGGTCGGCCGCGAACTCGTCCGGCGACTTCACACCCGCGTCGGTGCGCACGCCGGCCGCCGGGACCAGGATGTTCTGCGGCGTCGTGCACATCTGGCCGCTGTAGAGCGACAGCGAGAACGACAGGTTGCGCAGCAGCGCCTTGTAGTCGTCGGTGGAGTCGACGACGACCGTGTTCAGCCCGGCCTTCTCGGTGTAGACGACGGCCTGGCGAGCGTTCGCCTCGAGCCAGTTGCCGAAGTCGCTGGAGCCGGTGAAGTCGACGATCCGCACGTCGGGGTGGGTGGCCAGGGTGGCCGCGATGCCGTCGCCGGGCGCCTCGGCGGCCAGCGACACCAGGTCGGGGCTCTGACCCGCCTCGGCCAGCACCTCACGGGCGATCAGCACGGTCAGCGCCAGCGGCAGGACCGCGCCCGGGTGGGGCTTGACGATGACCGGGTTCCCGGTGACCAGAGAGGCGAAGAGGCCGGGGTACGAGTTCCAGGTGGGGAACGTGTTGCAGCCGATCACCAGGGCCACGCCCCGGCCGGACACGGTGGCGGTCTTGGTCATGCGCAGCGGCTCGCCGCCACGCTGGGGCTTGCTCCAGCTCGCCTCGGCCGGCCCGCGCGTGGTCGCGTCGAGCGCGGCCGCCACCGCCTCGAGGCCGCGGTCCTGAGCATGCGGGCCGCCGGCCTGGAACGCCATCACGAACGCCTGGCCGGTGGTGTGTTGCACGGCCTGGGCGAACTCGAACGACCGGGCGTTGATCCGCCGGAGGATCTCGGCCGCCACGCCGGCCCGGCCCTGAGGCCCGACGGCACGCCAGGCCGGTGTGGCGGCCCGGGCCGCGGCGATCAGCGCCGCGGCGTCCGCCTTCGGATAGCGGATGCCCAGGTCGAAGCCCCACGGCGAGCGCTCGGTGGCGACCCGCTCGGCCGCCGGCCCGCCGAGCGGGAAGTCGGCGTTGAGCCGGGCCTTGAACGCCTTCTCCCCCGCCGGGGCGGCCTCCTCGCCGTACACCGACTTGCTGGGCGATTCCGGGTAGGCGGACCAGTAGTCACGGGTCCGCGTCGCCGCGACCGCCCGGTCGAGCAATTCGCGATGGGTCTCGTACCACTCGGCGGGGGTTGTCATCTGCGCTCCTGTGCGGTTGGCTGTCTCATTATCTACCGTCCGTTCGTTCGGTTATCAACCCCTGGGAGCGTTGGTGGCACAGACTGCGGCCCATCTCATGTTCTCCCGCGACCGGGCTTCGCAGGGGCTGGGCATGGAACTGCTCTCTTCAGAAAATGGGCAGGCCTCGGTTCGTATGACCGTCGGGGAGAACATGGTCAACGGCCACGGGCTGGCCCACGGCGGGTACGTGTTCCTGCTGGCCGACACGGCCTTCGCCTGCGCCTGCAACAGCCATGGGCCGGTGACCGTGGCGGCCGGGGCCGACATCAGCTTCCTGCGGCCGGCGCGGGTCGGCGACGTCCTGGTCGCCGTCGCAACGGAACGCGCCGTCAGCGGGCGGAGCGGCCTCTACGACGTCACGGTGACCCGTGGGGACGATGTGATCGCCGAGTTCCGGGGCCGCAGCCGGGTGATCGCGTCATGACCGATTCGCCGGCCCGCCGCCGCGGACGCCCCGGTCACGACCAAGGCGCGGTGCTGACCGCGGCGATGCGGCTGTTCAACGAGCGTGGGTACGAAGCCACCAGCATGGGCGACCTGGCCGAGGCGCTCGGCATCACCAAGTCGAGCATCTACCACCACGTGACCGGCAAGCAGGACCTGCTCAGGATGGCCGTCGATCACGCGCTGGACGGGCTGCAGGAGGCGGCATCCTTCGTTCTCGACATGGAGGCGCCCGCGGTCGAGCGGCTCGAGACGTTGATCCGCCGCAGTGTGCTGGTGCTGGCCGACCGGCTCGAGTTCGTGACGCTGCTGCTGCGCGTACGCGGGAACAACGGGGTCGAGAAGGAAGCGCTGAACCGCCGCCGGGTGCTGGACGCGCTGGCCACCGACCTGGTCAAGCAGGCACAGGCCGACGGTGACCTGCGGGCCGACGTCGATCCCGCGACGGCCGCGAAGCTGCTGTTCGGCATGGTCAACTCGCTGACCGAGTGGTACCGGCCGAAGCGTGGCGGGGCCACGGCGCTTGCCGACACCGTGGTCACGATGGCGTTCGAAGGACTGCGCGTCAGGAGGGACTAGCCGTGGAAGATCGCACTCCCCGCAAGGAAGATCTGGAACCGATCGAACGCGCGTCGGTCGACGAACTGCGCGCGCTCCAGCTCACGCGGCTGCGATGGTCGCTCCAGCACGCGTACGAGAACGTGCCGGCCTACCGCGCTCTCTTCGCCTCGGCCGGCGTACACCCCTCTGATCTGCGCTCTCTATCGGATCTGGCGCGTTTTCCGTTCACGCACAAGGCGACGCTGCGGGAGAACTACCCGTTCGACATGTTCGCGGTGCCGCGCACGTCCATCGCCCGGATCCACGCCTCGTCGGGCACCACCGGCCGGCCCACGGTCGTCGGGTACACCCTTGCCGACGTACGCACCTGGGCTCGCCTGATGGCCCGGTCGATCCGGGCGTCCGGCGGGCGGCCCGGCGATCGGGTGCACATCGCGTACGGATATGGGCTCTTCACCGGGGGTCTGGGCGCGCACTACGGGGCGGAGGAGCTCGGCTGCACGGTGATCCCGGTGTCCGGCGGCATGACACCGCGGCAGGTGATGCTGATCCAGGACTTCCAGCCCGACATCATCATGGTCACGCCGTCGTACATGCTGGCGATCGTCGACGAGATGCGCCGGCAGGGCGTCGACCCGCGGACCACGTCGCTGCGGGTGGGCATCTTCGGGGCCGAGCCGTGGACGCAGGACCTGCGGCAGGAGATCGAGGAGACCCTCGACATGCACGCGGTCGACGTCTACGGGCTGTCCGAGGTGATGGGCCCCGGCGTGGCCAACGAGTGCGTCGAGACCAAGGACGGCCCGCACATCTGGGAGGACCACTTCTACCCCGAGATCGTCGACCCGGTCACGGGCCAGGTGCTGCCCGACGGCTCGTACGGCGAACTGGTCTTCACGTCGCTGACCAAGGAGGCCATGCCGGTCGTCCGCTACCGCACCCGCGACCTGACCCGGCTGCTCCCCGGCACCGCACGCCCCATGCGCCGCATGGAGAAGATCACCGGCCGCACCGACGACATGATCATCCTCCGGGGCGTGAACCTCTTCCCCACCCAGATCGAGGAACTGATCCTGCGGACGCCGGCCCTGGCGCCCCACTTCCAGTGCGTCCTGACCCGAGCCGGGCGCCTGGACGCGCTCACGGTCAAGGTCGAACGCCGCCCGTCCGTGTCGGCCACGGATGCCGCTTCGGCCGGTCACGACCTGGCCACCTCGATCAAGAACACCATCGGCGTCAGCGTCACGATCGAGGTCATCGAGCCCGACGGCGTGGAGCGCTCGATGGGCAAGATGAAGCGCATCGTCGACCAGCGCTAGGCCCGTATTCCGCAGGTCGGCGATCGTCAGCACCATTCCAGCGGATTGACGTCGAGCAGGTCGAGGATTTCGAGTTGCAGGGGTGTGGGT
>NZ_JBFBAA010000021.1:167918-170421 GCF_040682035.1 Actinoplanes sp. NPDC051470 | reverse complement strand
CGTACGGATCAAGGAGACACGACGTCAGCGAGCGACCAACACCCATTTTCAGCCCGGAACGGGCCACCTCGCCAGAGGCGACAGGGACTAGCCCCTATCCACGTGCTCAGGGGCATCAGACGTGGGGGATCCATCTCGCCATGCAGGTCTCGCTGGCGGCGGTGCCAAGAGGTTCTAGGTCGCGCGAGTCATCTCGGCTGGCCCGCGCCTGTTGTTTCACGTGAAACAAGGCCGGCGCCTCCCTGCCGAGATGGCTGGAGTCGTTGGCCGCTGGTCGACGGATCCGGCCAGCGTTCGCAACCTAGGTTGCTGAAATGTCGTCGGCCATTCCGGCCGCCGAGGTTGCCGGCGGATCGGTGCCGCTAGTCCTTCCTGAGGATCAGGCCCAGACGATAGAGGCACGTCTGACGACCGCCCGGACTGGATCACGCCAACCTCCATGAGCGCCGGATCGAGACCCGCTCTTGATGAGCAGACGCCTACTCGTCGTCATGAGGCCTCGCAGCGCCTTGCTGCGCTCGTCATCGAGTGCAGGCGACAGCTTGGGCGGCGACGGTGCGTGGCCCGGCCCGAGGACTGAATTGGTTACTCCCCCAATGTCGTCGGTTCGGCGCACTCGTCGGGTGGAAGTGGTAGTCGGCATGGCCAGAGTGGCTCAGTGAGGCTGGTGTCCTTGGCGCGGGCTGGGCGGTCGGCTGGCTAGCACGACGCGCGCGGCAGTTGAGTTGGGTATAGGGACGCAACTGGTGTCCGCCGGGGTCCATTTAACCCGCCGACGCCGTACCAGCCCGGTCCTCATAAAACCCACCTCCGGCATGCATTTGACCATCGACCGGTGCTCAGCGCGCCCCCTGTTCCACGTGAAACCAGCCTCTGTCGGGCGCCTGGAGCGGCGGGTGTAGACAGTCAGAAAGCGGGCCGTTTCACGTGAAACAGCGGAGTTTTCCGCCGCCGCCGCCCTCCGGCTGCCGTGGTGCGGGTCAATCGAGACCCAGTCACCTGCAATGGCCTCGAGCTAACACCTCGACGCCATGGCGGTGAACGCGGCCGATACGTGCCCACGTGGGCGGTCGGGCATCAGGCCATCCACGAGGCAGGACGGTGGACAGCGCGCAACGGCAGTCGCCGGCTGGGGTCGAAGGACCTGAATTGCGGTCACCGCGCGAGGTGACCGCAGCGTGGGTAGTGGCATGTCTGACGGGGTGTTGTCGGCGGGGCCATCACGACAGGGGCGCCCGATCGAGTGGTCCGGCTGGCCCCGACATAGAGCCATGGTCGACGTAGGTCGTACAGAGCCGATGAAGCCGCTCGGCTCAGCTGCCAGCAGCAGCCGCGGAACCTCGCCGCTCGCTTGGCCGGCGAGCCACGACGGATCTGTGTGTCGGCCGTCTAGCGCTGTCTCCCGCTCCGCCTCGTACCAGCGGCTCCTGCTGGGGCGTCCTGACGATCGCGCGCGAGACGGAGTTGCGCCCAACGGAACGCGCCATGGAGATGAGGTGAGTGTCGTGCCAACCGCAGCTTCGAGGTCGTCGGCCTCGGCCGAGGCCGAGCCGGTGCGGGCCACCTCGCCTATGCCTGGGTTCTACCCATGAGTGCGGGGTAGCGAGGAAAGTCGGATAGCGGGCCATCGACCCACGGAGTGGCCCGGCACTCCCTCTGGCCGACTGCTGAACCATGCGGCACAGATGACCGAGTACGAGCCCTCGGGCGCCTACACGGGCTGGGATGCGCCGCGCAGCTCTTCTCCCGAGCCCAACTACGGCTTCAGACTGGGCGGTGGCTGGCGAGGTCGGCCGAACACAGAGCACCGAACGGCTGGGTCGACGTTTGTACCGGTGGTCCACCACACGGAGCTCCTGGCCCCACCGGCAGCCGTAGCTGGCTCATCGCCTGTAATCGAGCCGGCAACAGATCCGAAGCGTCGGACCAGAGGATCGGCGTTACGCGTCCGAGGGATTGGACGGATGGCGTCGTTGGGAATCGCTGGGTCGGGAATCCGCGCGAGGCTGACCTATTGAGCGTTGGGCGCCCTCGGCTGGATTGGCCACGATCACCTCGACCTGGGCCTGACCATCCGCACCGCCGCGGCCGACGGCGACCGCGTGCACGTCTGGCCGGCAGCGGTCATGGCGAGCACCGCGTCGGGAGCCCCTTCCCTCGAGCCAACTGGACCGGTGGACATTTCCGCGAAGCAGGAGTGCGCGTCCAGCGGAGGAGGATCAGCCCGGCCGTGATGGCTTGGCATGGACATACGTGGGACCTCATTGGCTGGTGGGCTGGCACCGCGTGGTCGGATTGCGGGATGCAAAACACGATCTTCGGTCTCCCTCCACGGTGGGTCGCCACCCGGCGTCGACCCGGCGCAAGCCCAGGAAGTGCTAGAGCCGCTGGGCATAGTGGCTGAGGTCTTAGCCCCGTGGGGGCGGCGTGGTTGGGCCGGTTCGCGGACCCTGGACAGGAAAAGCGCCCCGAGTGGAGCGGCGGCAGCTCGCTCGGCCGATCG